>NZ_JBFBIK010000084.1:0-32770 GCF_040685555.1 Sphaerisporangium sp. NPDC088356 | reverse complement strand
GGTCCGGCCGGGGACCGGGCGCCCGTCCCGGTCGGCCAGCCCGGTCGCCGCGTCCGGCGGAACCTGCGGCGCGCAGGGCTCCCGCCGGACCGCGGCCAGCACGTGCGGCTCGTTCAGCCGCCAGATGGCCAGCATCCGGTCCGACTCGTCCCCGCCGTTGATCGCGTCCTCCATGGCGCCGTAGAACGACGGCAGGTACTCCTCGGGGCGCGCGCCCAGCTTGGTCAGGTTGAAGTGGGCGTTACGGCGCACCAGCGGGTCGAAGGTCCAGGTGATCCGCTCCAGGCCCCGGCTGAGCGCCCAGGCGCGCTGGTGCAGCTTGAGCGCGAACCCGATCCCGCGGCCGTCCGAGGTGCCGGTGACGTGGGAGTGCAGCACGCGCCCGGCCGGGGCCGCCAAAAAGCCGACGGAAGCGCCGGCGAGCCGATCGCCCTCGTACGCTCCGACGACGTAGTTGCCCGCGTGCGACAGCGCCCGCATGAGCTCGACGGTGATGGGCGCGCCTCCCGGGTCGGGATGCCAGATGCCGTCGAAGAGCCGGAAGACGTCCTCGAACTCCTCGATGAAGTGCAGCTCGCGCAACACCACGCCGGTCATCCGAGCACCGCCTCGACCAGCCCGGCGAGCAGCTTCGTACGGCTTGGCATCTGGCTGACGAGCGTGTGCTCGTGGGCCGCGTGCGCGCCGCCGCCCACCGCGCCCAGCCCGTCAAGGGTGGGACAGCCGGCCCCCGCGGTGAGGTTGCCGTCGGAGGCGCCGCCCACGGCCGCCCCGCGCAACGGCGGCATGCCGAGGTCCTCGGCGATCCGCTGGGCGAGCTCGAACAGGCCCGCGGAGGAGGCCTCCTCCAGCGGCGGCCGGTTCGGCCCTCCGCTCACCTCCAGCCGGGTTCCGGCGAGCCGGGGGGTCAGCGCCCGCACCAGCTCGTCCACCCGCTTCTGCTCCCCGACGGTGGGGACCCGCACGTCCACCGACACCGCGGCCAGCTCGGGCACGGTGTTGATCGTCGTCCCGCCGGACAGGACGGTCGGCGTCACCGTGGTCGCGCCGTCGCCCATCGCGCCGAGCGCGAGGATCTGGTGGGCCAGCTCGATGGCCGCGTTCGCCCCCGCCCACGGTTCCAGGCCCGCGTGCGCGGCCTTTCCGTGGGCGGTGAGCCGGTAGGTGGAGATGCCCTTGCGGGCGGTCTTGAGCGCCCCACCGTCGGCGGCGGCCTCCAGCACGAACGCCGCCGCACACCCGCGCGCCGAGTCCTCGACCAGCGCGCGCGAGGACGGGGAGCCGAGCTCCTCGTCGCCGGTGACCAGCAGGCACACCCCCTCTGGGGAGGGCAGGGCGGCCAGCGCGTGGAACGCCTGCACCAGCCCCGCCTTCATGTCGAACACGCCCGGACCCCGGGCGATCCCGTCCACCAGCGACCAGGGGTGCTCGCGAAGCGTCCCGATCGGCCAGACCGTGTCGTGGTGGCCGACCAGCAGCACCCGGGGCGTGCCGAAGGTCCACCGCAGATGGCTGACCCCGTCGATCACGATCGTCTCCGGACGCGCGCCGAGCCTTCTGGATCCCTGGTCGGCGACCACCCCGGCGCTACGGGCCACCGCCTGGTGGTCGGCGGAGAAGGACTCGCAGACCACGAGCTCCTCCAGGTCCTGGAGCATCAGGCCGAGGTTCACCGTGGCCGTCCCAGCTCCGCGCGGAACAGCCGGAGCACGTTGCCGCCGACGATCCTGACGATGTCCTCCTCGGGGAGCCCCCTCTTGGTCAGGGCCTCGGTCACCAGAGGCAGGCCCCGCGGCCCGTCGAGCCCCGGCAGGACGGCCATGGCGTCGACCTCGCCGTAGCCGAGGTCCTCGCAGCAGGGAGGGGTGACGTCGCTCAGCACCTCGCGGACGAAGTCCGGGCCGAGGCCCACGTGGTCGATCCCGCCGACGCTCGCGACGTGCTCGATGTGGTCCACCAGGCGGTCCACGGTGTGCTCCGCGGGGTCGTCCGACAGGAAGGAGGGCACGAAGTTGACGCAGACCACGCCGCCGGTCGCCGCGACGCCGCGGATCTGGTCGTCGGTGAGGTTGCGGTGGTGGTCGCGCAGGGCACGGGCCGAGGAGTGGGTCGCCATCACCGGCCTGGTGGCCAGCTCCAGCACGTGCCCGACCCCGGAGGCGCCCAGATGCGAGATGTCGAAGATCATGCCCAGGCGTTCCATCTCCCGTACCGCCTCCACGCCCGCGGCGGTGAGCCTGCTGCCGGTGGCGTCCTCGCCGCTGCCGTCCGCCAGGGCCGTACGTCCCCAGTGCGCGATCGAGGCGACCCGCACGCCGAGCCGGTGCACGGTGGCCAGCAGCTCGATGTCGGCGTCCAGCCCGGGGGCGCTCTCCAGGGCCAGCACCAGGGCGATCCTGCCCTGCGCGAGCGCCTCGTCGATCTCGGCGCCGTCCACGCACAGCCGTACCGCGTCCTGGTTGCCCTCGGCGATCGTGTGCGCGCACTCGATCATGCGCAGGGTCTGCCTGAGCGCGCCCTCGGGGCGGTACTGGTCGTCGATGAAGACCGGCAGCACCTGCACGTCGACCCCGCCCTCGCGGAGCTGGGGCAGCCAGCGCTCGCGGAAGAACGACGCCCACCGCCGCGGTGGCCTGGCCGTGACGGCCATCAGCAGGTCGTTGTGGGTGTCGGCGACCACGGCGCGGTCATGAAGATCAGCGGACACGTACCAGCCCTCCGGAGGATGTTTGCCGCAACGATATGGCAAGGCGGCGCCGGTGAATTCGTCCGGTCTACCTAAGAGGACCGCGTTTTTCGTCGATTCGCCCAAGGACGCTCCCCGCCGCAGGGCGGGACCGGCCACGGCCGCCTGCCCGCGATCAGACCCCGCGCGGCCGTTCCGCGCGCCAAATCGGTGCTGGTCCCGGGGAAAGGAGTGACCAGGTCGCAGGCCCGCACGCGATCATCCTGCTTGGCTGACGCGCATGATTCAGAACCGACGTAGCAGAATCTTGGCCACGGTGGTGGCGGCGATCACGATGACCACAGGGATGGGGTCGCCGGCGCCCGCCGGCGACGCGGCCTCCAGGGTCGAGGCGTACCTGGACGGGATCCGCCAGGAGCCGGGCAGGCTCCGTGAGTTCGCCCTGGACCTGCCGAAGGGCGCCGACATCCACGCGCATCTGTCGGGCAGCGTGCCGACCAGGGGGCTTCTCGGGTCCGCCATGCGCGACGGCCTGTGCCTCGACACCACCTCCTTCGCCGCATCGGCCCCGCCGTGCCGTGCCGGGCAGCGCCCGGCCCGTGACGTGGCCACGGATACCTCTTTCGGCGACGACGTCATGCGGGCGTGGTCGATGCAGAGCTTCACTCCGGGCGGCGAGTCGGGACACGACCACTTCTTCGCGACGTTCGGCAAGTTCGGCGCCGCGGCGGCGCACAAGGGCGAGATGCTGGCCGCCTTCGCCTCCCAGGCCGCGGCCGAGAACGAGTTCGCCCTGGAGGTCATGCTGTCCCGCCAGCCGGGGGCCATCGGGGAGCTCGCCAAGAAAGTGGGATCCGACCCCGATCCGGCGCGGTTGCGCGACCGGCTGCTGGCCGGCGGCGCCATGGCCACGATCGTCAAGGCGGCGCGCGCCGACGCGGACGCGGACCTGAAGGAGATGCGCGCCACCCTCCGCTGCGACAAGGAGGGCGCCGACCCGGGCTGTGAACTGCCGCTGCGTTTCATCCTCCAGGTCACCCGCACGAACGCCCCCGAAGTCGTCTTCGCCCAGATGCTGCTCGGCTTCGAGCTGGCCGAGGCCGACCAGCGCTACGCCGGTCTCAACCTGGTCGCCCCGGAGGACGATCCGGTGGCGCTGCGCGACTACCGGCTGCACATGCGCATGCTCGGCTACCTGCGTGGCGTCTATTCCAAGGCGCACATCGCCCTGCACGCCGGTGAGCTCGTCCCGGGCATCGCTCCGGCCGGGGACCTGCGGTTCCACATCGGCGAAGCCGTACGGACGGGCAAGGCCGAGCGCGTCGGGCACGGCGTCGACATCACCGGCGAGGACGGGTCGGGGGCACTGCTGGCCGAGATGGCGCGCAAGCACGTGCTCGTCGAGATCGCCCTCACCAGCAACTGCCAGATCCTGCGGGTGTGCGGCGACCGGCACCCGTTCGCGGCGTACCGCAGGGCGGGAGTGCCCGTCACCCTCGTAACCGATGACGCGGGCATCGAGCACACCGACCTGACCAGCGAGTACACGCGGGCGATCACGACCTACGGGTTGCGCTACGCCGATGTGAAGAGCATGGCCAGGGCCGCGCTCGACCACGGCTTCCTCCAGGGCCGTAGCCTGTGGCGCGGGGCCGACGACTACGTTCCGGCACCGGAATGCGCGGGAACACCCCTCGGCGGCACGGCGCCTCCGGCCGCGTGCAAGGCCCTGCTGAAGGACAGCCCCAAGGCGAGCGCGGAATGGAACCAGGAGGCGGCCTTCACCGCCTTCGAGGACCGCTACGACGGCTGACCCCTGAACCCCCGGGGCGTCCCCGCCGGCCAGGGCCCGGCTGGCGAACGCCCGCCGGCCGTACACCAGCGGCTCGCGCAGCGGCCGTGACGGGGCGGCGTTCAGCGGCAGCGGCCGGTCGTGAAGCCGGAGATCTTCCAGGTCGCTCCGTCGAAGGGCGACATGAATTGCGACAGCAGGTCGAGGGCGTAGCCCTGCACCTGGCCTCCGGGGTCGAGCAGGCTGACCATCTGGGGCCCGTCCGCGCCGCGCAGCGTGATGGAGCCGGCCGGCCTCGCGGCGGCGAATCCCGGCTTGGTGCCGATCGTGAGGCAGGCGACCGGGGTGTCGCCGGCCTTGAGCGCCTGCCTGGCGCTGATGGGCCGCGTGCGCTGGTCGTAGCGCCGGAACTCCAGCGACGTGGCGGGGCCGAGCTTCAGCGTGTCCTTGAAGAGATTCTCGCCGATGCCGCGGGCGATGCGCACGTCGAGCTGCACGTCCGGTTTGAGATCGATGCCGGCCGCGCGGATGTCGACGTGATCGTATCCACCTTCGAATCCGGGGGAGATGTACCCGAGCTCGCGGGGGGCCCGCATTCCGAAGGGAATCCGGCCGGGGCGGATCTTCAGCCACGACATACCGTGGACGCCCAGCGAGACGTCTTCGATCCTGCTCTGGTCGAGCGCGAAGCCGCCGTCCATCTGGAAGGAGAAGAAGCCGGTCGTGTACGGGATGTCCTTCCGCACCGCCACCCGCTGCCGCTTCACCGGAGCCAGGGACAGGCCCGCGTGCACCTCCAGGAGCCTGGTCGCTACGGGCTTTGAAGCCAAATCAACCGATAAATCGGGATTTATCCGGGCGGTGGTGTCGGAGGCCAGGTCCTTGACGACGAACGACGCGTCGAGCAGCTCACCCCGCTGTGGCCGGTACACCCGTGACACCAGCGCGCCCTCGACCGCGAAGAGCCCGTCGAGCGTGTTCACAGGACGGCCGCTCGGGCACGCTGACCTTCGCGTCCGGCGGGACCGCGATCGCCGGCACAGGGCCGATCTTCGGCTTGCCCCCTTTGGGTGCGGAGTTGATGGTCTCTCCGGCGGGAGCGAGCACCTTGGCCGGCGACGGCGGGGGGCCGGCGTGGGCGGGCACGGGGACGGTCAGTACGACGGGACCGGCCAGGGAAAGGGACGCGGAGACCAGGACCCGCACCAGTGGGTGCCGTCGGAGACGCGGCATGAGTAGCTCTCCCCGTAGTTCGGATCGCCGGCCGGGAAACACGGAAGGGAAGAGCCGATCATAGGCTGACACTTGCCGTCAAACCGAGAAAAATCATCTGAATATCTGGCACGCACAGCATGGTGGATCCCTGGCGGGTGCGGTGCCTGGAGATCCGCGGCGTGGGCGAGGCGATCGGGCATCCCGTGGACTCCGTGGCCAGAATGAGCGGACCCATCATCCGTATCCATCCCAAGCGGATCATCGGCTTCGACCTCGAGAACACCGGCCTCGAGAACACCGGCCTCGAGCCGCACGATCTCGTCCCGGACAGACACGACGGCCCTGGACTGGCGTGGCCGACGTGAGCTGCGTCGATGCGTGAATCGATATCGACCTCATCCGGATACCGATATTAGACATTTGCGGTTGTGACCTGATTTGCTCCTGTCCTTTGGCGGGCGAGAGCAAGGACGACATCACATGCGGGGCGGGGAACGGCCGGGGGCCGTATCGAAGATCGCGCGCCTTGCCGCCGTGGGGACGGCGGCGGGCGTGCTGGTCGCGGGGATCGCGTTGCCGGCCGTGGGAGGCGCGGGCTTCGGAATCGTTTCGGCGACCAACGAGGTGAACCTCAAGCCCAAGGACCTCGTCGAGCCACCACCGGCCGAGGTCACGATCGTGCAGGACGTCAGGGGCGACGAGATCGCGCGGTTCTACGAGGAGTACCGCCAGGTCGTCAAGCTCGACCAGATGGCCGAGGTCATGAAGACGGCGATCATCTCGATCGAGGACTACCGGTTCTACGAGCATGGCGCGATCGACATCGAGGGCACGATCCGCGCGCTGGCCAGGAACCTGGCGGCCGGCGGGGTGAGCCAGGGCGGGTCGAGCATCACCCAGCAGTACGTCAAGCAGGTGCTGCTCAACTCCGCCGACACCGACCAGGAGAAGAACAAGGCGCTGGAGGCCAGCTACGCGCGCAAGCTCAACGAGCTGCGCTACGCGATGGCGGTCGAGCAGAAGTACACCAAGGACGAGATCCTGGAGAAGTACCTCAACATCGCCTACTTCGGCGCCGGCGCCTATGGCGTGGAGGCGGCGGCCAAGCGGTTCTTCGGCGTCGAGGCGAGCGAGCTCACCCTGCCGCAGGCGGCGACGCTGGCGGGCGCCGTGCAGGATCCCAACGCCACCGACCCCAACCTGGGCAAGAAGCAGCGTGAGCGGCTGCTGAACCGCCGCGACGTCGTACTGCACCGCATGGCCGAGCTGGTCAAGATCACCCCGTCCGAGGAGGCGGGGGCGAAGGCCACCAAGCTCGGCTACAAGGGCACGAAGCTGCCCGGCGGCTGCGAGGCCAGCGAGTACCCGTACTTCTGCGTCTACGTCCGCGAGGAGATCCTGAGCAACCCCGACTTCGGCAAGACGGCCCAGGCCCGCCAGGAGTTCCTTGACCGGGGCGGCCTGACGATCAAGACCACGATCGACCCGGCCACGCAGGCGGCGGCGGACCAGGCGATCAGGAAGTGGGTCCACCCCTCCGACGATCCCGTCGCGGCCGAGGCCCTGGTCCAGCCGGGCACCGGGGCGATCAAGGCCATGGCGGCCAGCCGGACGTACGGCCGGAGCAGGTCAAAAAACCAAATCTCCTACAACCTCGTGGCGGATGCCGCGCACGGCGGCGGCGTCGGCTTCCAGGCCGGTTCCACCTTCAAGACGTTCACGCTGCTCAACGCCCTGCAGAAGGGCATGAAGCTCGACGACGGGTTCAGCGCCGGCGCCGGCTACCGTTCCCCGGGCTACTCGGCGTTCAAGAACTGCGAGGGCGAGAGCGTCGGCGACCCGACCCACACCGTCACCAACGACGAGGGCAGCCCCGGCTGGAAGACCCTGCGTACCGGCACCTGGCAGTCGGTGAACACGTTCTTCATGATGCTGGAGCAGAATGTCGGGCTCTGCGACACGGTCAAGACCGCCAAGTCGCTGGGCATCCACCGCTCCGACGGGCAGAAGCTCCAGGAGTACGAGACGTTCACGCTCGGCATCAACGAGATGGACCCGGTGACCGTGGCCAACGCGTACGCCGCGATCGGCGCGCGCGGCAAGTACTGCGCGCCCATGGCGATCAGCCAGATCACCGACAGGTATGGCAAGACCACCGAGTACCGCCCGAAGTGCCGGCAGGCGATCGATCCCGAGGTCGCCGATGCGGCGGCCGAGGTGCTGTCCGGCGTGTTCACCAACGGCACGATGCGGGCCGTCGGCGGCATCGGCCGTGACGCGGCGGGCAAGACCGGCACCACCGACAGCTACGCCACCGCCTGGTTCGCCGGGTTCACCCCCGACCTCGCCGGCGCGGTCAGCATCGGCGACCCGCGCGGCTCGCAGGACCACAAGCTGAGCGGCGTCACGATCGGCGGCCGGTACTACGGGGCGGTCTTCGGCGCCACCATCCCCGGTCCCATCTGGAAGCAGACGATGCTCGCGGCACTGAGGAAGGTCGAGCCGACGCCGTTCACCCCGGTCGACCCGGCCCGCTTCGGCGGCTGCGGCCAGAGCTGCCGTCCCACCGCGCCTCCGTCGGCCGACGTCACCCGGCCCGGCGACTGACGCGCCGCCGGCCGGGCCCACTACGGGCAGGCCAGGATGCGGCGGAACCTCGACCGCGGGACGGCCAGAGGTCGGATGCGGGGAGAGAGCGCGGAGGTCAGGCGCTGAGTGTGGGGGTCTGGCCGGTCAGCCGGAGGGGGATCGTCTCGGCGTCGACCTGGCCGTTCGAATGCCTGCCGCTTCGCTGCTCGCCGATGCCATCGGTCGGAATGCGGGTCACGATGGGAATTGATCGGCTTGGCGGTGCTGGATTACACAAAGTACTTGCTTATTTATTTCAAGGTCAATTGTTGGTCGAATTTGGATTCGTAGGGTTTTCTTATTTGTCAGTCCCAGGTGGTGCCGGGGGTGCGGGAGTAGCCGTCCCAGGTGGTCCCGGCGGCGCGGGAGTCCCAGGTGGTGCCGGCGGCGCGGGAGTCCCAGGTGGTGCCGGCCGAACGCTTGGAGGTGGTGGAGTTCGTCATTTCTTCGTCTCTTTTCTCGCGGGCTGTGTATTTGTTCTCGCACAAACAACTCTGCGGGAATGACAACCCACAAACCAGACGAATGGACGGCAGCAAGCTGCCCTCCCGTGACCACTTCCTGCCACCCGCACGCCAGACCTGCCTCCCCGAGGCATACCGGCGACATCACCGCAGATGACAGCACCCGCCCATCGACGACATCAGCGCGGCCGGCGAGCGGCACGTCGCCGGGCGCCTTTCAGCGCATGGTGAAGGTATTACCTGGTGGAGAGGCGTCGGTTGGTTCTTCCCGACGGTTGTGCGGGGAGTGGCCTCATCTAGGAGGTAATGCCATGGCAGACAGCAAAACGATGCCCGAGCTCCTCGACGAGAACGATGTGGTCGGGCTGTTGCTCCACCAGCACGCCATGATCCGCGACCTGTTCGCCGAGGTGAAACGGGCGACCGGAGGGGCGAGAGCCGAGTCCTTCGAGCGGCTGGTGCGGCTGCTGGCCGTGCACGAGACGGCCGAGGAGGAGATCGTCCATCCTTATGCCCGGCGCAAGCTCGACGGGGGAGAGGCCATCGTCGACGAGCGCCTCCGGGAGGAGAACGAGGCCAAGCAACTGCTCACGCTCATGGAGGAGCGGGGTACCGAGGACCCCTCCTTCTCCTCGCACCTGGAGAAGCTCCGCCTGGCCGTGACCGAGCATGCCCGGGCGGAAGAGCGCTACGAGTTCGCCCAGCTCGTCAGGGAGACGACCGAGGCCGAGCGGCGGGCGATGGCTCTCGGGGTGAAGGCCGCCGAAGCCGTCGCGCCGACGCACCCGCATCCCGGGGTGGAGACCGCGACCGAGAACATCGTGGTGGGCACTCCGGCCGCCATCATGGACCGGGCTCGCGACCTCATCCGCCAGGCGATGGGCAAGAAGTAGCGAGAAGACTGACCGGACGCCGGGGGCGGCGTACGGTTCGCGCGGTCGACAGGACGCGAGCCATGCGCGCCCCCGGCCTTCCTGGATGGTGACGTCAGGTGACGGGGCGGGTGGAGGTCACGCCCGCCTCAGCCGTGCCTGCCGCCGGGCGGGATCCCGCTGTCAGGGGCCCCACCCGGTCAGCGGCTGACGCGGCCGTCGAACGCCTTTTGCGCGGCGGTGCTCAGGGCGCGCTGGAGTTCGTTGGCCGGAAACGGCGTTCGCTTGTCCTCGGTGAACAGGCGGCGGTGGAACCCGTCCAGGATGACGGCGGCCGGGGCATGCCGGTCGATGATCGCGGCTATCTCGGGCGGGACGCCGTCGGGTCGTCGACCTGCCGTCCACTCACGCAGGAAGGTCTCGTGTCCGGCGTCGCCGCGCATGCCGACCGGCAGACGGTGGCGGAGCATGTGGCTCGCGGTGTGGCAGCGGTCGTACGCGAGATGGTCGGAGAGGAACGCGGCCTCGGCCGCCGACAGCTCGAACCCGGAGCTCAGCGCAAGTCCGAAGTCCGCGAAGTAGAGCAGCCGGCCGTCGGTTAGGACATTGGAGAAATGGGCGTCGAAGTGGACGAGCCCACGAGAGCTCATGAAGGCGGTCCCACGGGCCAGGGCCTCCTCCACCCACGGGTAGGTGGCGCCCTCCTGAGCGGCATCTTGAACGTCGTTCAGCCACGTGGCGAGGGTGTGCGGTACGTGTTCCAGGAAGAGCACCAGGCTGGAGGAGGACCGGCCGATGGCCTCCAACCGCTCCCGTACGGCCGGTGACCCCTCCCAGTGCGCGACGGCACCGTCCACGTCCCCGAACTCGCCGGCGAACCCCTCGGGAGGGGTGTCGGGCAGGACCCGCCAGTGATACATCAGCGGAAACCCGTCGTACTCGTTCGCGAGAACCCAGTTGGTGGTCATGACGTGCACGGCCAGCTCGCGCCACGCCCCGAAACCGGCGGAGCCCAGCCCGTACTGGTAGAACATCGGCAGCCCGAAGAGGTTCGCCGTCGACCGCACGTTCTCCGGCCGGGACTCGACGTCCGTCAGGGGGACTCGCTTGACGAAGACCCGCGTCCCTTCGATGTCCAGCTCGGCCGACCTGCCGCCGATGCCGGATCCGAGCGCGGCCCCCGCAGCCACGGCCTCACCGAGCCGGCGGTCGCTCATCAAGGACAGATGCGCGGAAACCTTGCCGTACGTGGACAGGCGTCCGGCGTGTCGCGGCTCTGGGTGGCGCATCGACGGCTCCTTGGTGATCTCTCGCGACGCTTCTACCAGCGGTCCCAATCAGGACTTCCTCGCGGGCCACGCGCCTGGCGGAGCCCCGGCGCGACAGCCAAGGCGTGTCAGGCGAGGCCGGCGTCGTGGGCGAGCAGGGCGATCTGGGTTCGGTTGTCCAGGTCGAGTTTGGTGAGGATGTGGGAGACGTGGGCCTTGACCGTGGCCACGCTCATGAACAGCTCCGCGGCGATTTCGGCATTGCTGCGGCCCTGGGCCACGGCGAGGACGACATCGTTCTCGCGAGGGCTGAGGGTGGCCAGCGCGGTGCGGGCCCGCTGGTAGGCGCCGGCCTGGACGGCCGCGCGGTCCATGAGCCGGCGGGTGATGCGAGGGGACAGCATCGGCTCTCCGGCGGCGACCCGGCGGACCGCCTCGACGATCTGCGCGGGCGGGGTGTCCTTGATCAGGAAGCCGCTGGCGCCGGCGCGCAGCGCGTGCAGGATGTTCTCGTCGGTGTCGAAGGTGGTCAGCACGATGACCTCGGGCGGGTGCTGCCGGCGCCGTAACCGGCGGGTGGCGGTGATGCCGTCCACACGTGGCATCCGCAGGTCCATGAGCACGACATCGGGGGCGTGCGCGTCGACGGCCGCGAGCACCTCGTCGCCGTCCGCGGCCTCGCCCACCACGGCGATGCCGTGGATCCCATCGAGCATCATCGACAGCCCGGCGCGCACGAGGGCGTCATCGTCGACCAGGAGTACGCGCAGCGGATGGTTCACGCCGGCCATGGTAGCCAGGCGTGCAGGTGGAACTCGGCGGCGGTCGTCTCGTGGTCGAGCCGCCCGCCGGCGAGGTGCACCCTCTCGGTGAGCCCGACCAGACCGGTGCCGGCGCCGGGGGTGAGCGGCGAGGCGGCCCCGCGCTCCGGCAGCGGGTTGCGGATATCGATCACGAGCCGGGCACCGGGACGGCCCTCCAGCACCACCTGGACCGGCTGACCGGCGGCGTGCTTGCGTGCGTTGGTCAGACCCTCCTGCACGACACGGTAAGCGGTGCGGCCCGCGGAGGGGGGCAAGGCGGACGGATCGACCACCCCGTCACGCAGCTGCACCTGCCCCCCGGCGTCGCGGGACTCGTCGACCAGCCGGGGGAGGTCGGCGAGCATGGGCTGTGGCCATCCATCCTGGTCACCGTCCTCGTCGCGTAGCAGGCTGATCACTTCGCGGAGCTCGTCGAGCGCCTGGTGAACCCCGGCCCGGACCACGCCGGCCGCGCGGGAGAGCTGCTCGGGCGGGGAGTCCGGGCGGTACTCCAGCGCACCCGAGTACGTGGCCAGCAGGGACAGGCGATGGGCCAGCACGTCGTGCATCTCGCGGGCGATCCGGGTGCGCTCCAGCATCCGGGCTTCCGCCACCCGCCGGCCCTGCTCGGCCTCGGCACGGCGGGCGCGTTCGCGCAGCGATGTGACGACCGCCCGCCGCGCCTGGGCCAGCGCGCCCCACCCGACCAGCGCGCCGTAGCCGAAGGTGACCAGGACCAGCCACCAGCCGAACGAGATCCCTCCGTTGGGACGCCACAGACCCTGCGCCACGTGCGCCGCGATCCCCGCGAGGGCCGTCGCGGCCGCGACCGGGAAACCGCGCCGCTGGGCGACCTGTAGAGCGCCAAGGGTGGCGGGCGGGGTGGCCGCCGGCGACAGCGCGGCCAGCACGGCGAGCGCCAGCGCGCCGCCGACCGGCCGCCACAGCAGGATGGGCGACAGGACGCACCCCAGCACCCCGGACACGATGTCCAGGGCCAGCAGCTCGTTCGCCGGGTGCCGGTCGGCCAGGCCCCAGATGGTCGGCACGACGAGGGCGGCCATGCCGACGACCACGATTGCCACGATGGCGGCGCCGCGGGGGACGCGCCGGCGCGGGGACTCCGCCTCCACGTCGCAGTGGTTCTCGCCGTTCACGCCGCCAAGGCTAGCTCCGGGGGCCGGGGCGCCGACACCTACCAAAGTCGGTACCCGGGTCCACCGCGGTCGTACCCGCCGCCGCCACGCGCCCGATGCGGCGGCGGCGCCGCGGCGGCGAGGCTGTGGGCGTGAACCAGACGGGGCTCGCCGCGGCTGCCATCAGCGGATGGCTTGCGGGACGGCCGCCCGTCATCGAAAAGGGGAAACGCATGGTCGGCGAAACCACTCCTACTCGCGTCGTGTCGGCCGCTCCGCGTCGCGCGCTGACAGTGGCGGGCGCGGCCGTCGCGGCGCTCGCCGCCTGGGCGCTGGCCGGCCCGGTGGCCGGAGTCGGCCTCGACGTCCAGGTCGGCGGGGCGGTCCAGCACGTCGAACCGGTCGCGGTCGTGGTGGCGGCCCTGCTCGCCGGGCTGGCGGCCTGGGCGCTGCTCGCGTTGCTGGAGCGGACCACGCGGCGTCCGGGGCTGGTCTGGACGGTCATCGCGTTCGCGGTGCTCGTACTGTCGCTGCTGGGGCCGCTCGGCGCCGTCGACACCGCGAGCGTGGTGTCGCTGGCCGGCATGCACCTGGTCGTCGCCGCGGTGCTCATCCCGGGTCTGGGGGGTTCGGCGCGCGACAGGTGAACCCTGCCCGGGTGGTCACGGCGAAGCCTCCCAGGCTCCGCGGGGGAGGGCCTGGGAGGCTTCGCGGTCGTGACTAGTAGCGTTCCGCCACACCTGAGTTGATCTCGGTGAGCGCCAGGGTGGCGTCGGTGTAGCGGAGCAGGTTGGACAGGGTGGGCGGCTGGGCCAGGGTGGCCTGCGCGTAGCGGACGGCGTCGCCGACCGTGTTCAGGTGCAGGCGCTGGGTGGTGACCGTACGGACGGCGGTGCCCGCGTTGATCCGGCGGGACGCCATGTTGAACGTGCCGGCCAGCAGTTCCGCGCCCAACGCGCGTGGCTGCGTCGCCGGCAGGAACAGGACGGCCGAGGCCTCCTGCTGGGACAGCGCGCCGTTGGCGGCGGAGCCGTCGGCCCCGTCGAAGCGGGTGTCGGTGGCCTGGACGCGGGCCAGCACCTCCGCTGTACGCAGGTCCGGCCGCAGCCCCCACAGGGTCGAGAGCATCGGCAGCCTGCTGGGCGCGACCGCGGTGATCGAGGTCCGCGCCGATCCCGTGGCCGGGGTGAACGTGCAGCCGTTCGCCCCGCCGTAGGACAGGCTCGCCGTGCCGGTCACCTGGGTCCCCGCCTCCATCAGCAGGGTGGGCCGCGCGGTGAACGTGATGGTGCCCGACGCGCCGGCGGCGACCGTTGCGAGGTTCCAGGTCAGCGTCGTGGTGCCGTCGGCGTTCCTGGTCACGGTCGCCGGGCGTGGCCCCGCGCCCTGGTCGAGTGCCTGGCTGTAGTAGACGCCGGCGGGCAGCGTGTACTTCAGCGTGGCCCCGGTGGCGGACGCGGTGCCGGTGTTGCGGTGGCCGACCGTGTAGGTGACCGCCTCGCCCGCGTTCACGGAGGTGGTCGCCGTGGCGGTCACCGCCATGACGGGCGCGTGGACCTTGGTGACGGCCGTGGCCGTGTTGTCGGCCAGCGTCTCGTCCAGCTCGGCCTCCCCGTCGGCGTTCTTGCCGGTGACCTTGGCGGTGCTGGTCAGCGTGCTGCCGTCGATGGCCGTACAGGGCACCGTGTACGTGAACGTCTCGGTGGCCGTCTGGCCGTGCGCCAGGTCGCTCAGCTGCCGGGTGACCGGGTCGCCCACGGGTGGCGTGAACGTGACCGAGGTCGCGGTGGACTTGCTTGCCCCCTTGTTGCCGATCGTCACGGTGGCGGTCACCGTGTCGCCGCCGGCGGCGTCGGGCTTGTCGACGGTGATGCCCGCGGTCAGGTCGACCGCGTCCACGCGGAGTACGGCGTCACCGGTCAGCTCGGGCACGTTCGGGCCGTGCACGCCGTCGGAGAAGTAGCGGCTGTTGGTGAAGTCGTAGACCAGGCGGTCCCAGTCGGGGTTGCTGAGCAGCGTCTCGTCGCTTGCGGCCTTGTCGCAGTCCGGGCCAAGAGCCGTGATGCGGTTGATGTTGGCGCTCGCGTGAGCAGAGAACGGCGGTCCGTCGCCGGTCCAGTCGATCGGGTCGTCCGCCGGGCCCTTGCTCACCACGCCGCCGACGCCGTAGATGACTGGGCGGACGACGCCCGCGAGTCCCGGGTCCTTGATCTCGTCGAGGTCGGTCTCGTCCAGGTTCGCCTTGCCGAACCGCTGGTAGTCGAGGGGGCGGCCGGGGTCGATGCCCGCGAACTGCCAGGAGTAGCTCATGACGCTCTGATAGTTGGGCTTGCAGTTGACCAGGTCGGCGGTCCCGTTGCCGTAGCGGCCGCCGTGGCCGAGGCCGAAGGTGTGGCCGATCTCGTGCAGCAGCGTCGCCTGCTCGGCGGCGGCCCGCCCGCCGACCTCGCCGAACATCTTCGTGGTCCAGCGGCCGAGGGACACGACGAAGTCGTTGGAGCCCCGGTCGTCCAGCTCCGCCCGGCCCGAGGTGGTCCCGCTGCCGGTCAGGCCGTTGATGAAGATCCCGTAGCGGAAGTGCAGCCGCTTGTACAGCATGATCTTGTCGCACAGCGGGCTGGACCGGTCCCCGTCCGTGCCGAAGTTGCCGGTGGCGTCCGTCCCGCAGGCCTTGGCCGGATTGCCCTGCTTGAGGTCGTCGAAGTCGTCGTACGTGCCGGGGGCGCGGGTGTCGCCGAAGTCGATCGCCTCGGCGTACGGGAGCTCCTCGTCCGGTATCAGGTGCAGTGCCAGGCCGTCGGCATGGGTCTGGGGGTTGGTGACCAGGGCGTCCGAGAACACCTGCTCGACTCTGGACAGCACGCCGTCCTGCGGCTTCTCGCCGCGCATCCAGTCGATCTCGGCGTAGATGTCGCGCCGGGTGGGATCGGCGCCGAGGTCGGGCAGCGACAGGTCCACGATGTTGTCATCGTTGAAGTCGACGCCGCGGTACTCCTCGTAGTCGGTGTAGCCGTCCCCGTCGGAGTCGGTCCCGCTGTTCGGGGTGATCTCGATGCACACCTCAACGGCGGGCTGCGGGTCGCTTCCGAAGATCCCGCCGCCCGGCTCGCCGTTGCCGGTGACGCACTGCACGGAGGAGGTCATGTCGCCCGAGACGGTGCCGTGGATCATGTTGACCTTGAACCGGGTGTAGGGGTCGCCCGCCCGGGGGGAGGTGTCGGCCCAGTCGTCGCCCGAAGTGGAGTCGTGGTCCTTGATCAGGACGGAGATGTCCTGGTCGAGGACCGTGGTCGGGACCTGCTGGGTCAGCGTCCAGAACGGGGCCACCTGAACCTGGTCCTCGGCCGCTCTGGGAGTGGTGAACGTGGGGAAGCCGGCGAAGGTGATCTCCCCGTAGAAGTCGGGTGCGCTCTCCCCGGCGCTCTCGAGGCCTTCGTTCCGGCAGGGATCGACGCAGCTCACCAGGAGGATGCGTACGGTCAGCGGCTGCGTGTTCGCCGCCGCTCTGGCGGGTGTCGTGGTGATGGTCAGGCCCAGGGCGATGACGAGCAGGGCGAGGGCCGCACGTAGGGGACGGATCGACATACCGCAACCATCCGGGCGTATGGACCGATCCAGCATGAGTAGCCCCCTACTCAATCCACCATTTCGGTACCGCGCCCGGGATCCGTCATCCCCGGCGACGCCGCAGCAGGAGGCCGGTGGTGGCGGTCAGGAGGAGAAGCGAGCCGGTCAGTACGAGGATTCGCCCGTCGGGTCCCACGTCACCGCCGCCGCCGGTCTCCGCCGCCCCCGCCGGGGTCTTGGTCACTCTGGTGTTCCCGACCGCCTCGGCTTCGGGCTCCGTTTCGGTCGCGGTCGCGCTCGCCGTTTCGGTCGCGGTGACGGTGTGGGTTGGCCGTGGGCTCGTGGCGGTCGGGGTGGGAGTGGTCGTCTGGCCGCCACCGGTGACTGTGAGGGTGTAGGTCGTCAGGTCGCCTGGGTTGTGTACCTCACACTTGATCGACGGCGTGGTGGGCAGGGGTCCGAAATTGATGGCCGCTGGCTTCACCGTCCCCGTGCCCGCGTTGGACGCGGTCGTCTTCAGGCCGACCACGTCCGTCGGCAGCGGAATGACCTCACCCGCGCTGACCGCGCCTAGCGTGCCTACGCCGGTGGCGGAGGTCAGCTTGGTGATCCCGCTGATGGACGCGTACGCGTACAGGTTGAGGCCATCGGTCAGTCCTTCGGCGGGCGCCTTCAGCTCGAAGCCGTCGACGTAGGTGCCGTGCCAGCCGATGGTCATCTGTTGGTCCGTCGTGGCGGCGACCGGCATCGTCAGCTCGACCTTGACCTTGACGACCTGCGTCAAGGGCGTCCCGGTGGTGGCGCATCCGTACTCCACGACGTCGGTGGCGACACGCGAACCATCCCGCACCTTGGGGACGGCGGCGTGCGCCGGGTGCCAGAAGGACAGGACCAGGCCGCCGGCGAGGGCGGCCACAGGGAGGAGCATGCGGACGCGCAAGGCGACTACTGTTAGGGACACATGGGGCACTAGGGAAAGACGCGGCGCGAGCACGCTCGGTTGTCGCCGGATGGGACGATGTGCGCATGCCCTTACCGCGGCGGGGCCGAAGACATGGATCCGGCTGGACGCCGGGGTGCGCTCGCGGATGTACGGCCATCGCGATCCGCGTGTCACGCTGGCGCATGTCCTACGTGCGATGCCGAACCCTCTCGCGGTCGCACTGAGCGCCTGCGGGCGAGACGGTCGCCAGCGTGAGATTTCAGGTCTCGCTGGATGCCGGACGGCGCGCGTCCGGCCCTGGCGTTCCGGTCGGGTTCCACGCGTCACAGGTGGATAAGGCTGCCCTGGTGGTCGATGTGGTCGGCGGTCTCGTCGTCGAACCACACTCCGCCGCTGCCGAGGTAGCGGAACCTGTGAACGCCCGGGGGGAGGATCACCGAGACGGTACGGGTGCTGTCGCTACGGCGCCGCAGTTCATGGCGTCCGGGGCACCAGTCGTTGAAGTCGCCCACGACGCTGACGATGCCCGAGGGCTGGGACGCGGGCAAGGCGAACGTGACGCGGGTCTTCCGGCCGAAAAGGCGGTTGCGCTTGAGCATCGAGGATCCTCCCGGGTGGTGACGATCCCACCTTTCCGTAACGCCATGCATGGGAGATATACGGACACGAGTGATGTAACACAGTTTTCACGCCTTCTTCCTAACCCACCAGGAGGGCCGCAGAGCCGCTGATGTGGTCGGCACCCACGCCCGGCTGCTGTTCGGGATCGGCCAACGCGGACGCCGAGCGGCAGCCCAGCCGTTCGCGGACGTGAAGTGTGACGACGGCAACGTGTGGGTGAACCGTGCAGGACGAGGCGGGCCAGCCGGACCGGCCGTACGTCTTCGTGGCCGCGAACGACGGGCATCTGTGGTCCAACTGGTCGAACGGCACCGCCGGGGAGTTCGTTATCTCTCACCCAGTAGGAGCTCCGGGCATGTCCCGGATGTGACATCAGCGGAGCGGGAAGGGAGACGCTGCCGCTCGCCCTCGGCGGGGGATGCCGTCGCCTAGGCCGGCCACCGCAGGACCTCGCCGCGCCGCCGCGTAATCGCGTCCGAAAGCGGTTTTTTTCAACTTTCGTAACCTTGCGGTGACCTGCTAGAAGCCTCCCTTGGTGACCTTGATCGGCAGATTTGTCTGCTTGGGCGCTGAGAAAGCGGGCACGCTTCCCCGGACCATTGGAGCCGGACTCAGGGGCCGGGGGTGATCGTCGTTCGAACGGGCAAGCGAACGACTCCTGTCATGCCGCCGCTGCTTCGGCGCGAGTTCGATCAGATCAAGCCAGTTGGAGGACATGGTGACGCCACCAAACCCTGACAAGCCAAACGAAGAACTGTCGACCGAACCAGGCGGGCCGCGCTGGCGCATCCCACGCCCACTGTTCTTCGCCGCAGCTCTCGTGCTGGCGGCGTCGGGCGGCGTCGAAGCGGCCGCGGCCTCGGCGTCATCGCCCACGACGCCCCCCACGGGAACACCGACTCCCTCGGTGACGGTCAGTGAGACCCCCACGGAAACGCCCACCGCGACCCCCACGGAAACGCCCACCGCGACCCCCACGGAAACGCCCACCGCGACCCCCACGGAAACGCCCACCGCGACCCCGACCGAAACTCCGACCGAAACCCCGACGCCGGCCCCCGCCGTCAAGGTGTCCGCCGCCGACGCCTGGCGCTTCATCGGCACCCCGCATGGCGAGTTCGTCGTGCCGGCGAAGGACTGTACCTTCCCGGTGCTGTTCACCCAGACCGGGCAGGCCACCGTCGTGGCCGAGGACGCGATCACCGTGAAGAGCCAGGACGGCTACGAGAGGGTGTACGCGATCGGCGACTCCACCCGGACCGTGTCCGGCCGGCGGGGCGACGCCAAGATCAAGCAGGGCGACTGGGTGTCGGTGACCGCCGCGACCCCGGGCGAGCCCACGACCGTCCCGCCGCAGCCCGAGCCCACGGCCGTCCCGCCGGAGGACGTGCCGACGACCACGCCCACCACCGAGCCGACGACCGCCCCGCCCACCACCGAGCCGACGACCGCTCCGTCCCAGAGCGCGCCGGCGACCGTCGCGCCCCAGGTGGAGCCGACGACGGCCGCGCCGCGGGATGAACCGGCGACGACCGCCGCCTGGGTCTTCGACCTCACCAAGCCGAGCAAGAACTTCTGGCGGGGCAAGGGCTGGTGGGCTCCCAAGCACTGGCAGCCGGGCAACGTCCAGTGGCGCACCCCCAAGCCGTGCCCCACGCCGACCGAGACGCCCACTCCCACCGCGACCCCCACCGTCCCTCCGACCGAGACTCCCACTGAGACCCCCACCGAGACCCCGACCGAGACGCCCACGCAGACCCCGACCGGCGACCCCACGGCCGAGCCGACCGTGACCGCAACCATCACCGTGCCCCCGAGCCCCACTCCGACCCCCTGACGCTCAGCGTCGGCTTCCTGCCGGTGGCCGCGGGTGTGAACCCGCGGCCACCGGCGTCTCCCGGGTGGGAAGGTCAGGTGAGCGCAGGCTCCTCGATGAGGGCGACCCGGACGGCCGACGGGTCGCCGCCGGAGAGGGGTACCGCGAAGACCGCCGTACGCCCGTGGGCGGCGTAGACCACGAAGCGTCGGCCGTCCTCGTCCCACGTGTCCTGGACGTCCGAGGTGAGCCACGCGGACGCCGAGCAGTAGGCGGGGCTGGCGTAGAGCAGACGCAGCGAGACCTCCAGCGGGATGTCCTGCGGTGAGACCACGGCCAGCGGCTTGCGCACCCGTACGAGAAGCCGGCGCAGGGGCGTCAGCCAGTGGTGGTCCAGCTCCGCCGAGAGCGCCAGCAGGGCGATGGCCTCGACCATGCCCACGGCCACGAGCGTCGCGCCGCCCGGATACGGCCCCGCCCAGATGGCCGCGACGCTCATGGCGAGCAGGAGCCCCGCCCGGCCGAAGCCGCGCCAGTTGACGGGACGGGCGTGCGAGCCCAGGCAGCCGCATGACGAGGCGGGCGCGGCGAGGCGCCCATAGGTGAGGTAGAGGAGGAATCCGGCGCAGAGCGCGGTGGCGGCCACGCCGTCCAGGGGCGAGGCCGGCGGCAGCAGCAGCGCCGCCGCCACCGCGAGCTCCAGCACCGCGACGATCCGGAGCGCCGGGACCGCGCGCGCCGCGCCGACCAGCCGGGCCAGGGCGGTCTGCCCCGCCTGCGCCCGCATCCGCCGGCTGAGCAGTTTCATCAGGGCGGCCCAGATCAGGAATAGGGCGATCACGTACGGCTGCGGCGCGGCGATCCCGTGCATCTGCGGCTCCTAGTGGGGGGAGAAGACGGTGGCGATGTCGACTTCGTTGGTGTCCGGCCGCCAGGCGCCCAGGACCTGCACGTGCTGGCCCACCCGCAGCTGCGACAGGTCGGCGGAGGGCGGCGCGTCGGAGTAGACGGCCACCGACTTGCCGGCCACGAGGTGGCAGAGGATCTGTTTGCCGTTGTGGTCGAGGTGGACCTTCTCGCTGGTGATGTTCTGGATGTGGCCCTTGACGTTGACGATGTTGAACCACACCGACTCGGCGGCGAGCACGCCGTCCGGCATGCGAACGCCGCGGGCGTAGAGCCCGTCACCGGGCTTGGCCTGGTCGAACGCGACGGGGCCCAGCTTCCACAGGCTCGTGCCGTCGACGACCCTGATGCGATGGAACACCCAGTTCGAGCCGAGGACGAACAGCGTGTTGTCCTTGATGGAGCGGATCCGGCCCTCGGCGAAGTTCGGGTCGGGCGTGCCGGGCTCGACGTCGGGCGCCGCCTTCGCGAAGGCGGCCTCCGGGCCGAGCGAGCCGAGCGCGGTCGCGGCGACGACGCCGGCCCCGCCCCCGAGCACGGCGGACTTGAGCAGTTGTCTTCTGCTGGTCATCGAACGCCTCCTAGGGGACGGAGATCTCGCACGGCCTCAGACCGGTCGAAAGGCTGGCGATCCTGCTGTAGGCCGCCGGGGTCAGGTCGATCAGCCGGTTGCTGGCGCAGGTCGCGCCGCAGCAGCTGCGCTCGCCGCAGAACAGGTCGGTCTGGGGGCCGCAGTCGGCGATGGTGGTGACGACGCTGGTGCCGCTGCACAGGGCCGTGGTCCTGTGGCTGAAACCGCAGGTCCTCCGGGACATTCCGACACCGCAGCTGTCCGGGCGGGTGATCGCCCAGCAGGCGTCGGAGGTGTTGGGCCAGGCGTGTTGCAGGCTCCCTGAGTTGCAGGTGCCGCACGCTCCCTTGCCGGTGGTGCTGCACGGGCCCCAGGCCGCGCCGCAGCAGAACCAGGAGACCTCTCCTTGGACGGGTCCGAGTAGGTCGACGGGTGGGTCAGTGGACTGGCTGCGCGCCATGCGCGTCCTCCTTGGGGGGTGAGCCTTGTTGGGGGGTGAGCTCCGACGGTCCCCGATCTGGTGGTGCGGTTAGCGGGAAATTTCTTGACTTGTCCCATGAATAACAGTTAATGAAATTACGTCAATGCCCAACCTTGAGCCGCTTTCGCCCCAACGGGCGGCCAGGGAACAGAACGCGCGTCCGGACGTCAGAGGGGAGATGTGCCGCGATGCGGACGGGGTGTCGCGGCGCCGTCGCCGCACGGGAATGGCAACCTAACTGTTGGGCTGGTATTCACCCCCGTTACGCCGGAAGAGTAGGTCATCCTGATTTAGCCTGACATGGCCTACCACCCCCGTACGAAGGGCAGTCATGGCTGTTTTCGCTGGAAGGGCACGCTCCCGCAGGGTGCTCCTGTCGATCGCATCCGCCTTCGGCCTCACCGCCGGCCTCGGCCTGTGGGCCGGAACCGGGACGAGCTCCGCGGTCGCGGTGCCGTCGCCGGCCCACGTCGTCGTGGTCGTCCTGGAGAACCACGCCTACTCGCAGGTCATCGGCAGCTCCAGCGCCCCCTACATCAACTCGCTGAGGACCGGCGGCGCGAACCTCACCCAGTTCTACGCCGAGACGCACCCGAGCCAGCCGAACTACTACGCCATGTTCTCCGGCGGCACCCAGGGCATCACCGGCGACGCCTGCGTCACGATCGGCTTCAGTTCCGCCGCCAACCTCGCCTCGGAGCTGATCGCGGCCGGGAAGACCTGGGGAAGCTACAACGAGGGCCTGCCCGGCCAGGGCTCCACGGTCTGCACCAGCAGCGGCGGCAAGTACGCGCAGAAGCACAACCCCTGGTTCGGGTTCCGCAACGTCCCGGCCTCCACGGCCTACACGATGGGGCAGTTCCCGACGGACTACACCAAGCTGCCGAAGGTCTCCTTCGTGATCCCGAACCTGTGCAACGACATGCACGACTGCTCGGTCTCGACCGGCGACACCTGGCTGAAGAGCAATCTCGGCGCGTACGCGACCTGGGCGAAGTCCAACAACAGCCTGCTGGTGGTCACCTTCGACGAGGACAACAGGCTCAGCGGCAACCGCATCGCGACCGTCGTCTACGGCCAGCCGGTCGCCCCGGGCAGCACGTCCGCCACCACCTACAACCACTACAACCTGCTCCGGACGCTGGAGGACATGGCCGGCCTGACCGCCCACGCGGGCAACGCCGCCTCGGCCTCGGACATCACCGGAATCTGGAACTGAGCTCCCGATGACGACCCGGGCGCGCCTGGTCACGCTACTGGTCGCGGTGGCACTGCTCGGCTCACTCGCCTTCGTCTCGGTGTTGCACGCGGCGCGGCGGGCCGAGGAGCGCGACCGGGCGCAGCCGGGCGGACCGCCCGTCGCGTCCGGTGCCGTTACGCTCGACGGCGGCGGGCGGATGGTCTTCCGCAACATGGCGTGGGGGGCGCACCGGGACGAGCTGGTCTCCGTGGCGGCCTCCGACCCGGGAGGGGCGCGCACCGCGGCCCCGATCCGCTGCCTGCGCTTCCACGCGGCGGCCGGGACGGGGGTCTGCCTGCGCAAGGTGGACGGCCCGATGCAGGAGACCTACTTCGCGTCGGTCCTCGACGCCCGGCTGCGGACGGTGCGCGACTATCCGATCGCGGGCGTCCCGTCCCGGACGCGGGTCGCGCCGTCCGGGCGGCTGGCCGCCTGGACGGTCTTCGTGGGCGGGGACTCCTACGCCGGGAGCGACTTCTCCACCCGGACCTCGATCGTCGACACCCGCACCTGGGCGCTGACCCCGAGCCTGGAGACCTACGCGATCGTGAAGGACGGCAGGCCGTACCACGCCTCCGACGTGAACTTCTGGGGCGTCACCTTCGCCGACGACGGGCACTTCTACGCGACGCTCGCCACGAAGGGCGAGACCTACCTCGTACGCGGCGACATCGCCGCGCGCACGGTCACCACGGTGCGCACCAACGTCGAGTGCCCGTCGCTGTCTCCCGACGGCACCCGGCTGGTCTTCAAGAAACGGGTACGCGGGCTCAGCCCGGACGAGCCGTGGCGGCTGTACGCCCTGGACCTGCGGACCATGCGCGAGACGCCGCTGGCCGAGGCGCGCAGCGTCGACGACCAGGTCGTCTGGGCGGACGAGCACACCGTGATGTACGCCCTGGCGGGTGACTTCGGCGCCGACCTGTGGTCGGTCCCCGCCGACGGGACCGGCGCGTCCAGGCGGGTCGCCCTCGCCGCCCTCAACCCGGCCTTCGTCGGCTGAGGCCGCCGCCGGGGGACTTCCGGGCGACCAGGCGCTCGGGGCTCGGCCAGCGCACGGCGTACGCCCAGCCGGCCCGTTCGAGCCAGCGGATCAGCCGGGCGGCGGGAGTTGCCCGGAAGTGACGCCTCAATCACGTACAGCAGGCAAGGGATCGCAATCTGTAGCTATCCTGGGGTCGATGTGACCCGGAGTGCGGCAACGACCACGTAAAGTGGCGGCCTCGGCCGGGTCCGGTTGCGGTTCACACCTGAGACGGAGGGTCCTACGGCATGGGTGCTGTCGAACAGGCGACCGCGGGCGACCATCTGGAGAGATACGATGCGGCCCTGGCCCGCGATCCGATGTCCGCGTTCGCCCTCGTCCGAGAGTGGATGCGCACCGACTGGCGCGCCTTCTTCGCGGTGCTGCGCGAGCGACGGCCCATCTTCGTCACGCCCGCCTTCACCGTCGTGACCCGTTTCGCCGATGTCACCGAGGTGCTCTCCCGGGAGGAGGTCTTCTCGGTCCGCGCCTTCGGCCCCCGCCTGGACGCCGCGCTGGGCGGGCCGTTCATGCTGTCCAGGGACGCCACGCCGATGAACTGGCGCGAAAAGGGGCTGATGCAGGTCATGCTCCCCCCTGAGGACGTGGCGTGCCTTCGCCTCCTGGCGGGGCGGTTCGCCGACGAGGCCCTGGACGCCGCGTCGGGGCGCGGGCGCGTCGAGGCCGTCGGCGAGCTGTTCCGGCACGTCGCCCTGCGCGTGTGCGCCGACTACTTCGGCTTCCCCGGGCCCACGCCGGAGACCCTGTCGAGATGGACCAGGGCGATGATCACCGACGGCTTCGCCAACTTCCAGGGTGACCCCGCGATCCGCGCCGCGTCCGTCCTCGCGGGCGAGGAGATGATCGACTACCTGCGCGGCCTGCTCGCCGAGCGCCGGGCCGCCCTGCGGGCGGGGCGCGTGCCGCCGCCCGAGGACGTCTTCTCGCGCCTCATCCGCACGACCCTCCCGGCGGAGGTCGGCGTCGGCGACGAGCGGATGCTGATCAACATGGCGGGGCTGCCCCTCGGGTTCGTGGAGAGCGGGCCGGGGGCCATGGCCGAGGCGGTCGAGCAGATCATGCTCCGCCCCCACGTGCTGGCCGAGGCCGTGGACGCCGCCGCCGACCCCGACCCCGCCCGTTTCGACCGCCATGTCTGGGAGGCGCTGCGGTTCAGCCCGTTCTTCAAGCTGCTTGCCCGCGTGTGTGAGCGTGACCACGTTCTCGCCGCGGGCACCCCGCGCCAGACGCTCGTCCCCGCCGGCACCTTCGTGCTCGCCGCGCCGGCCTCGGCCATGTTCGACGCCGACATGGTGGAGGAGCCGGAGGAGTTCCGGCTCGACCGGCCAGGGCACATCCAGATGTTCTTCGGCCACGGCCACCACGCGTGCCTCGGAGTGCACCCCGCCAGGGCCGTCATCTGCGAGGTGGTGCGCCGCCTGCTGCTGCGCCCGGGGGTGCGCATGCTCCCGCCGCCGGACGGAGCGGTCGTCCGCGCCCACGGGATCTTCCCCGACCGGTTCGTCCTCGGGCTCGGCCCGCAGGGGAAGGAGGCGTGACGGTGGGGTCCACCACGGCGAGAAGCATCGCGACCGACGGCGCCGCCAACCGGCTCAGATTCCTGGCCCTGACACACGGGCGGCCGCTGTGGGACCTCGCGCAGCGCGTCCAGCCGGTGCGGCGTCGCCTCAACGCCGCGCTGATCGACCACGCGGTCCGCGAGATGCCGCCACGGCCCGAGCCGCTGAGCACCATGGCCGACTACACCTCGTGGGCCTCGCTGACCGATCGCACGTTCAGCGGGCGTCACGTGCCGCCGGTCGCCGGAGCCGAGACCGGCCGGCCCACGCCGGAGCGGGCGGCCGACCTGTTCACCCGTGGCGACACCATGATCCCCTGCCCCCGCTCCACCGTGCTGTTCGCGTACTTCGCGCAGTGGTTCACCGACGGGTTCCTCCGCGGCGACACCCACGTCCCGAGGGATCCCCGTAAGAACAGCTCGAACCACCACATCGACCTCAACCAGCTCTACGGGCTGAACGCCGCCGCTACCGCCGCCCTGCGGACCTTCGACGGCGGGCTGCTCAAGACCCAGGTGCTCGACGGCGCCGAGTTCCCGCCCTACCTCTGCGACAACGGCCGGATCAAACCCGAGTTCGCCGCGCTGAGCGTGATCCGTTTCGGCGAGCTCACCGACGCGCAGCGCGGCGCCCTGTTCGCGACCGGCAGCGACCGGGGCAACATCCAGGTCGGCTTCACCATGCTCACGGTGCTGTTCCTGCGCGAGCACAACAGGGTGGCCCGGCTCCTGGCCCGCCACTACCCGCGCTGGGACGACGAGCGCCTGTTCCAGACCGCGCGCAACATCCTCATCGTGCTGCTCATCAAGCTGGTGGTGGAGGAGTACATCAACCACATCACCCCGTACCACTTCCGCTTCACCCTGGATCCGCGGCTCTCCGCCATGCTCGCCCGCGCCCCCTGGCACCGGGAGAACTGGGCCTCGGCGGAGTTCAACCTCGTGTACCGCTGGCACAGCCTGATCCCCTCCACCCTGTCCGTGGGCGGGCGGGACCTTCCCATGGCGGACACCCTGGTCGGCGGCGCGCTCATCTCCGGGCCAGGCCTGGGCCGGCTGTTCGAGGACGCGTCCCGGCAGCGAGCCGGTCGCATCGGCCTGTTCAACACCGACCCCGTGCTGCGGCAGGTCGACGTGGCCAGCGTCGCCGAGTCGCGCGCGCTGAACCTCGCCCCCTACAACAGCTACCGCGAGCACTGCCGCTTCCCCCGCGTGCGCCGCTTCGACCAGGTCTCCGGCGACCCCAGAGTGAGCGAGGCGCTCAGCGAGCTGTACCGCGGCGTCGACGACCTCGATCTGTACGTCGGCCTGTTCGCCGAGGAGCCGGGAGACGCGAACGCCATGCTGCCGCCGCTCCTCACGAAGATCATCGCCATCGACGCCTTCTCGCAGGCGCTGACCAACCCGCTGCTGGCGTCGCGGGTGTTCACCAGCGCCACCTTCACCCCGTACGGCATGAAGATCATCTCTACCACGCGGACGTTGTCGGACGTGCTGCACCGCAACGTGCCCGAGGACCCGCGGCCGCGCTTCGTGAGCATGACCCGGCGGGCGGAGCGGTGAGCGTCCACGCCGGGGACGGCCCGGCCTCGGCGGCGAAGCCGCTGCGCACGGCGGCCCGCGAGCTGGCCGAGATCGGGGCGGCGATCCAGGAGACCTCCGCCCACGCCACGGCGGCGCTCACCGACGGTGCCGTGCTCGGCGCGCTGGTGCGCGCCCCGGCCGAGGGCTACCGGGCGCAGCGTGCCCTGCTCCGCGCTGTGACCAACCGCCGAGGGCTCGGGTACGCGGTCGCCGGTGGCCGGCTGGGTGGGCTCGCGGCCAGGGCCGGCGGCATGGCGGGCGCCGAGAGCCTGGCCGTCCTCATCCTCGCGACCTCGCTGCGGCTGCGCATCGCCGCCGTGACCGAGGACCACCCGGAGCTGGTCGCCGACCCTCTGATGGGCAGGCTCATCGAAGCGGTCGGCGCCGACCGCGACATCCAGTCGCTCCGGGCGTTGCGCGCCATGCTGAAGGACCGCGGCGCGGTGCGCACGCTCAGCGGGCTCGCCCCGGTCTTCGGTGAGGTTCTCGCCCTGCGGGCACTGCTGGACGAGAACCCGCTCAACGACACCGCCGCGTGGCTCATCGCCACCGGAGGCGGGTACGCCAGCGCCGATCCCATCACCGGCGTGAGCAACAGGGCCATAGCGGTCCTCGACACCGGGGAGGGGGCCGCGCGGCGGCTGGAGCTGGACACGGCCGAGGTCGCGCGGCTCAGCTCACACGGGTCGCTGCTCGGCTTCCTGCGCAACATCGGCGTCGTCGGCACCACGGGGCGGGTGCTCATCCAGAGCGTGACCGGCCCGGACGGTGTGGCGCGCCACGTCGTCCAGGTGCCCGGCATGAGGTTCGGACGGCCCGACAACGACTCGCCGCAGGATCTGCTCGGCGCCTTCAGCAGCGCCGTGCTCGACAGCGGGCCCTACAGCCGCGCGCTGGTCAAGGCCATCGACGACTCCGGCATCCCGCGGGGAGCCGAGATCGCTTTGATCGGGCACAGCGCCGGCGGCGCGGCCATCATGAACCTCGCTCAGGACCCGGCGTTCTGCGCCCGTTACACCGTCACCCACGCCGTGGCCATCGGATCGCCGGTCGACTTCAAGCGACCCGCCGACCCCCGCACCTGGGTCGCCAGCGTCACCAACCAGCACGACATCATCCCCACCCTCGACGGGCAGGGCGCGGGCGGCTGCTTCGACCTGCACCCCGGCTGGTACGTGGTCGACTACTTCGACGCCACCCACCTGTTCCCGGTCTGCCACGGCATCGAGCACTACACCGCCAACATCGCGAACGACCTGCCCGAGGCCCGCGACCGCATCGACCACGCCCTCACGCCCTACCGGGGGCCGGTCACCCGCTCACAGGCCTACCTGCTGTTCGACCGCGTCCCCGACCCCGACGGCTTTCCGTTCCTCACCGTGCCCACCTACCGGGTGGCCACGCCGGACGGAGCGCTCGAACTACCGGTCAGGTGCCACGACGGGGGAGCCCTCACGGCGTACTTCGCGGTGGACGCGCGCGCGGCGGCGGCCCTGCTGGAGGGGACGGGGCTCGGGCCCGCGGTGCGGGTGGCGGGGCGCGCCCTCGTGGCCGTCCACGCGTCCTGGAACCGGCGGACGAGCCTCGGGGCCTACCGCGAGGTCGGCCTCGGAATCGTCGTGCACGATGCGTGGCGGCCCCCGTCGATCAGGGTCTGGCCCGACGTGGCCAGAAGCGCGCGCCGTCGGCGATCCGGAAGCTGGCTGGTCGGCTCCGTGGTCGACACCGAGACCGTGTCGGCCGTGGCACCGGAGGTCTGGGGGTACGAGCCGTCCCTCGCCGACCTGGACATCGAGCTCACCGCGAGATCGGTCCGCATCGCGGCCGGCGGTCCTGAGGGCCGGTTCCTCGCCCTGCGGGGGTGGCTCGGCCCGGGGATCCCGGCCGGAGCCCCGGACCTGGTCGCCTATTCGCGCCACGAGGGCACCACGCTGCGGTCGTGCGTCGAGACACGGGGCCGGGGGCGGGTGCATCCCGCGCCACGGGCCCGCCTGGTCGCCGGGCCGGCGGCCCACCCCATGGCGCGGCACCTGCGGGCGCTGGGCCTCGACGGCGCCCGCCCGCTGCTGTGCCTGTCCACCTTCGCCCACCAGACCCTGCGGGGCGCCGGTGTCCCCGTGCGCACCACCTGACCGAAGGAGCCTCCGGATGCCCGCCGTTCCCGAAGCGATCGCCGTCCACGCCGGGGTCCTGCGGTCCGACGCCCTCGTGCTCGCCGACTGCGCCGAGCGGCTGCGCGAGATCGAGGCCCGGCTGGACGCCGACGGCGCCGCGCCGCAGTGGCTCAGGGACACCGTGAACGCCCACATCGCCGCCTGCCTCACGGCCTCCGCCGATCTGGACGAGGCGGCGACGCGACTGGACGTCTACGCCGGCCGGGCCCGCCGCTGACGGTCCCGTCAGCGGCGCACGAGGGTGTTGTGGAAGGACCTGATCAGCCACTGGCCCGATTGCTTGACGGCGATGCTGGTGTTCCACGAGAGGGTGTTCGGGTGGCAGGTCCTCTCCGAACCGAAGAACACGCAGCCCTTCCGGATGATGAAGGCCGTCGAAGGGGACAGCAGGTGGATCTTCTCTTCGACGGTGTGGATGCGGCTGTTCTTGAGCTGGTTGGCGAGGTAACGCTGGAACTTGGTTCCTATCACCTCGCGCGTGCGCAGATGCTCACCCGTGACGTTCACGAAGTCGGCATCCGCGGTGTAGGTCGCGGCATACGCCTTTCCGTTTCCGTGTGCCCAGGCGTCGGCCTGCCGGTCCCAGAGCCGGGCCAGGGCGGCGAGTTCGGTGTCGTAGGGCACCGTCCCCGCGATCTGGGAGCCGGCCGGTGCCAGGAGTGCCCGGCTCTTCGGCGTCGTGGCCTCGGTCGGCGTGACGGCGGCGCCCAGCGCCAGCCCGAGCCCGCCGACGAGAGCCAGGCTGATCGTTCTCCTCGCGTATCGATTAATGCCCATCTCTGCCCCGTTCGAAGATGATCAGGAACAAATGTGGAAGCGTTCCCCTGTGACTCGGGCCGGGTGGCGGCCCACGGGTCAGTTCCCGGAGAAGTTTCTGAACGATGGGAACGGCGCGTCCTGCCGCCGCATGAGGGTGTTGTGGAAGGACGTGACCATCCATCGGCCGGAATGCTTGACGGCGAGGCTGGTGTTGATCGATCGCGTGTCCGGGCGGCAGGCCGTCTCGGCGCCGTACAGCACGCAGTCCTCACGGAGGATGATCGCCATCGTGGGAGACACGAAGCGCACCTCTTCCACCATTCGGAGGATGTGGGTGTTCTTGAGCTGATTATTAAAGTAATGCTGGATTCTCGTGGCTATGGTGTCGCGGCTATGGAGATGCTCGCCCCGGATGTTTATCAGGTCGGCATCGGTGGTGTAACTCCTGGCATATGCGCCGGCGTCCCCTCGGGCCCAGGCATCCGCCTGCTGCTCCCAAATACGGCGCAGAGCGGTGAGATCGGTGTCGGTGTGGTCTTTCCCCTGGATCCCTGATCGGGCTGGCGCCGCCGCGTCCGCGGCCGGCGTCACGGCGTCCGGCGGCGCCGCGGCGCCGGTCAGCGCCATCGCGAGCCCGCCGAGGAGAGCCAGGCGGATACTTCTCACCTTGCATCGATGAATGTCCATCCATGCCCCCGTTCGAAGTTCACCGTCGCAGACGTATAAGCGGTTCACCGTCCTTGAAGGTGTCGTTCTTCGAGTTCTCTACCGGTATTCCCCTAAGTGTCCGATTTAGCACATCAGGGTGGATTTGCCCTACCGCTGGTGGGCATATGTGCCGTAGATGTGCGTGGCTCCACCCACGCGAGGTGGGAGGGCCGCGACAGTGGTGGCAAGGGGGATGACCTATGCGGATAGCTGTGCTTGGGATGGGTCATATGGGCCGCGCGGTGGCCGCTCGGCTGCTCGCGCAAGGGTACGAGGTCGCGGTCTGGAACCGTACGCCCGGCAGGGCCGCCGAGGTGGCCGGCGCCGGCGCGGTCGAGGCGTCCTCGCCGGCGGAGGCGGCGCGGGGGGCGGAGGCGGTGCTGATGTCGCTGACCGACGACCACGCCGTCCTCGACGTCATGGAGAGGCTGACCGGGCTCGGCTCCGACGCGGACGGGCCCATCGTGGTCGACATGAGCACCGTCTCCCCGGAGACCTCCCGCAGGCTCCAGCGCATGGCCCCCGCGCGCCGCTTCCTGTCCGCGCCCATCATCGGGGCGCCGCAGACCGTCTTCGCGAACAAGGCCTCCAGCCTGGTGGGAGGCGACCGGCGCCTCGCCGACCGGCTGGAGCCCACCTGGTCACGGGTGTTCTCCAACCACTGGTACTGCGGCGAGGACCCCGGGAGCGCGTCGGCCTTCAAGCTCCTCAACAACTTCCTGCTGATGTCCGGAGTCGCCGCCGTCGCCGAGGTCGTGGCCGCGGCCGAGGCAGCCGCTCTGGACATGAAGCTGCTGCGCGAGGTCCTCAACCAGTGGCCCACCATCCCGCTCGCCATCGTCAACCGGGTCGACGACATGATCGCCGGTGACCACAAGGGCTGGTTCTCCACGCGGCTCGGCGCCAAGGACGTACGGCTGCTCAACGAGGTGGCGGAGTCCACCGGGCTGTCGCTGCCCATCGCCCGCCTGGTCGAGCGCCGCTACCAGGAGGCCGGGGAACGCGGCTGGAGCGAGGCCGACATCGCCGCCGTCGTGGAGGTGATCCGCGCGGAACGCCGCCCCGAGAAGGGCGTGACCGGGGGAGCGCCGGGCCGGGCATGAGCGCGAAGAGCGGTACCCGGCGATGACCGAGGACACCACGGCCAGACCGGTGACGGCGCTGGTCACCGGCGGGAACCAGGGGATCGGGCGCGAGATCGTCGCGCAGCTGGCCGAGCGGGGCATGACGGTGCTGCTCGCGGCCAGGGACCTGCGTCGCGGTGAGGAGGCGGCGGCCGCCCTGCGATCGGCCGCCGCCGACGTGCGGGCGATCCAGCTCGACGTCACCGACCGCGCGTCGGTCACGGCGGCCGCGCGGCACGTCGGCGATCACTTCGGCGTGCTCGACGTCCTGGTCAACAACGCCGGGATCCTCGGCGACCTCCCCGGGCAGAACCCCGGCAGCGCCGAGCTGGACGTCGTCAGGGAGGTGTTCGAGACCAACGTCTTCGGGGTCATCAGGGTGACCACCGCGATGATCCCGCTGTTGCTGCGCTCGGTGGCGGGACGCATCGTCAACGTCACCAGCGGCCTCGGCTCGCTCACGCTGATGTCCGACCCCGACGGTCACTTCAACCGCCGGCCCCCCTCGCTGGCCTACGTCCCGTCCAAGACCGCGCTCAACTCGCTGACCGTGCAGTACGCCAAGGGGCTTCGCGAGCACGGCGTGCTGGTCAACGCGGCGGACCCTGGCCCGTGCGCGACCGCCTTCACCAAGGCCGTTCCCGGCCTCACCCGCACCGCGGCCGAGGGCGCGGCGATCGCTGTGCGGCTCGCCACCCTCGGCCCCGACGGTCCGACCGGCGGCTGCTTCGGCGACCAGGGCCCGGTTCCCTGGTAGCGGGCCGGGCCGTCACACGCGTGGCCGCCCGTCCCGCCCCCATGGCGGGGCG
>NZ_JBFBIK010000083.1:0-32779 GCF_040685555.1 Sphaerisporangium sp. NPDC088356 | reverse complement strand
CGCGCCTGCCCGGGGGTGCGGGGCCGCTCTAGCGGAGGCGCGGGCGGCCGTTCCGCGCCTGGCGCTGGCCGGCGGGCCTGTCCCCCATCAGCCCGCCCGACTTGTCACGGGGGCCGAGCCAGTCGCCGAACACCTCTCCCGTCACCCGCTCCAGCAGCGCGACGTCGTCCTCGAACCGCGGAATGAGGGCCTGACGCTCCTCCCGGCTCAGCGGGCGGCGCGGGCGGCCCCTGTCCTGGAGCGCCTTCTCCAGGGGTTCGGTCAGGCGTGCGGCCAGGGAGCCCGGCAGGTGGTGTCCCACGGTCGCGCCCACCCGGAGCACGCGTGACAGCGTCTGGTGGCGCAGCGTCGGATCGGGATGCGCCGTGACGTTCTCGCGAGGCACCTCGGTGATCAGTCCTTCTTCCACGCCGAGGAAGCCGCAGATGCGATCGAGCGTGGCCACCGGCTCGTCGACCAGATCGCGATAGCGGAACAGCAGGACGCTCTCCCGGGGGAACAGCCCGAAAAGGTGTTCCAGCTGCTCGCCGTACCGGCCGAGGCCGACGTAGTGCCAGAAGGCCGACCACCCCGCGGCGACGCGGCGTGCCTCCTCGGCACAGGCGCGGACGACGTCGCCGACGGGTTCGAGCCCTGCCGACCACAGGTGCGTCCAGTTCGAGTGCGCGCGCTCCACCGGGTCACGCAGGATGACGATCAGCTTGGCGTGCGGGAGCAGCGTGCGGATGCGGCGCTGGGCGTCACGGTCGTACAGGTAGAACGGCGTGGACTCCCCCTTCAGCGCCCCTGGGGGAGCGTTGTCGAACAGCGCCTCGTACTCCGCCCGGCGCCATACGTGCTCCTTGAAGGTCAGCGCGTCGCCTGGGCCGCCCCGTGCGGGTGGCGGCCCGTCGCTGAGGAAGAACTTGGGCTCCTTGACCGCGGACATGAACAAGGAGGGGTGTCGTGCGAGCGCCGAGTGCAGGGCCGTCGTCCCTGTCTTGGGCGCTCCGATCACCAGGAAATCCGGTAGGGCCATCCGATCTCCTCCGCACAGGCTGACATCAGCGTGCATCATACCCACTCAATACGTAGGAAATAGAGGTTTTGCCCTCCCGTGCCCATGTCTTGATCGAGGGCGCCCAGACGGCGCGGCCAGCGCGTGGACGGCGTGAAAGTAACGGTCCGCTCATTCACGTTGCCACCCTGCTGCTCGATGCCACGCCCACGGACGATCAGCGACGAGGAGATCCTCGCGGCGGTCTCGCGCGTCGGAGGAACGCGGCACGGTGCCACACGGGTCTTCTCGAACACTCGCGCGATTCTTGCCCGTGTTTCTGTACTGCGTGAGGCGTGGTGCAGGTCGTGAGGCGGGCGTTCAGGTACCGCTTCTAGACCCCCGGACAGGCCGAGGAGCTTGCCCGGACGTTCGGCTGCGTCCGCCTGGTCTGCAACAAGGCCCTGGACGAGCGGACCCGCGCCTACACCCTGGCGGGCCGCAAGGTCTCCTATGGGGAGTCGTCGGCGGCGCTGACCGAGTGAAAGCGCACCGACGATCCGGGCCTTTGGCCGAGGTGTCGTCGGCTCCGTCGCAGCAGGCCCTGCGCCACCTTCAGGCCGGGTTCGTCAACTTCTTCGCCAAGCGGTCCAGGTACCCGAGGTTATCGGAGCGTCATGCCGTGCTGGGTTCGCGGTGGTCGCTCAGGGAGGCGTGGTGGTCGGCGTCGCGCGGGCCGTCGGGATCGGCGTGCACGGTGGCCGCGCGCAGGCGGGACACCTGGTGGATCAGCCGGTGCTCGGCCTCCACGGCGACCGCGTGCGCCTGGATGAGGGACAGGCGGTGGTCGACCGCGATCTCGACCTCGGCACGCAGGACATGGCCGACCCAGCGCATCCGCACCGAGCCCACCCGCCGGACCCCGGGCGTGGCGGCGAGGACCCGCTCGGCCTGGTCAAGCAGCGCGGGGTCGACCGCGTCCATCAGTCGGTGGTAGATCTCCCTGGCCGCGTCCCGCAGCACCAGGCAGATCGCCACCGTGATCAGCAGGCCGACGATCGGGTCGGCGATGGGGAACCCGAGCGCCGCCCCACCGGCTCCGAGGAGCACGGCCAGGGAGGTGAACCCGTCGGTACGGGCGTGCAGGCCGTCGGCCACCAGAGCGGCCGAGCCGATCTCGCGGCCGACTTTGATCCGGTAGCGGGCCACCCACTCGTTGCCCGCGAACCCGATCAACCCCGCGGCGGCGACCCAGCCCAGCGCGTGGACGTCCTTCGGAGTGATCAGCCGCTCGACCGCCTGGTATCCGGCGAGGGCCGCTGAGGCGGTGATGATGCCCACGATGAGCAGCCCCGCCAGATCCTCCGCCTTGCCGTACCCGTAGGTGAATCGGCGGGTCGCCGCGCGCCGCCCGACCCAGAAGGCGATCGCCAGCGGGATGGCGGTGAGGGCGTCGGCGAAGTTGTGCAGCGTGTCGCCCAGCAGGGCCACCGACCCCGAGAAGGTCACGACCACCGCCTGGGCGACGGCGGTGGCGACCAGCACCACGAAGGACAGGCCGAGCACCCGCATGCCCCGACTGCTGGACTCCAGCGCCGTGTCCGTCTTACCGGCGGTGTCGTGGCTGTGCGGGGTGAGGACATGCGTCGCGCGCGCGACCAGCCCACCGATCCTCCCCCGCCGGCCCGGCTCACCATGCCCGTGACCGTGGTCATCCCGGTGACCATGGCCGTGACCGTGGCCGTGGTGATGCCCCTGACCAGGGCCCTGCTCATGGCCGGGTTCGGGGTGGTGCCTGTGAAGCTCATCGGGGGAGGACGATTCGGACCGCTGCTGGTCGGACATGGCTGCCTCGCTTGCGGACGTTGGCGCTTGCGGGGAGTATATGTAGTCATGTACGCACGCGACAACGAATCAGGTGCGCATCCGTTGCAGGAGCAACCCACTTCCGCCCAGGTGGAACTGGCCGTCGAGGCCTTTCGCATGCTCAGCGACGGGACGCGACTACGCCTGATGTGGCTGCTCGCCTCGGGTGAGTACGACGTCTCGTCGCTGGCCGAGGCCATCGGCGTGGCGCGGCCCTCGGTGTCGCAGCACCTGGCCAAGCTGCGCCTGGCCGGGCTGGTCGACGCCCGCAGACACGGCCGCCGCGTCCTGTACCGCGCCCGCGACGCCCATGTCCGCCGCCTGATCGCCGAAGCGCTCTTCCACGCCGACCACGAGGTCTCCAGCATCCCCCGCCACGAAAGCTGACCACACCGGCAGGCCGGCCGGAGCCACGTCGTCGTTCGCGGGGGTCGCGCCGTGCTGCCGGTGGGGCGGCAGGGGCCGCCCCACCCGGCGTGCCCTGTCAGGGCCAGGTGTAATTGAGCTCACGCTCGAAGTTGACGTATCCGCCGCGCTCGAACGCCTTGGCCATCGGGATGTTGCCCGTGTCGGTCGAGGCGCGGATCCTGGGGACGTCCTGGGCCGCGAGGATACGTGTGCCCTCGGCGAGGATCTCGTCGATGTAGCCGTTCCCCCGGTGGGCCGGCACGACTCCGATGTAGGCGATGATCGGGTTGTAGGAGTTGTGCGCGGGGATGACGAACCCCACGGGCTCGCCGCCGGGCAGCGTGGCGACCTGCCACCAGTCCCGGGGGCTCGTGTAGCGCTCGAACTCCGCTTCGTACTGCTCGGCCGCCGCCTGCCCGGCCGACATCCTGGTGAGGTCGTCGCGGCTGTGGGCGTCCAGTGTCCCCTCCAGGACCTGGGCCATCAGCGCCACGAGGTCGTCGCGGTCGCGCACCGGGCGGAACGCCAGCCGCCCGCTGGGAGCCGGGATGGGCGTTCCCGGCCGCCATTCGAGGCGCAGCCGCTCCACGAACAGCCGGGCGCCGACTTGCTCGACCGCCGCGACGCGGTCCTCGATGGCTCGCCTGGCCGCCGCGTCGTCGCGCCAGTCCGGTGGGACGTAGCGGCCGTACTCGGGCGGGCGGGTGCCCTCCGGGACGACCTCGGCCATCGCGGTCTTGAGCAGCCGGACGCCGATGTCCACCCGATCGGTGTCCTCGGGGCAGTCGGCGAGGTCGAAGACGTCGAGCAGGAACGGCGTCGCGTCGCCGGGCCTGCTCCACCACGCCACCCGGGCGACCAGGCGGTCGCCGCGCAGCGCCACCCACATCCAGTGGGGATGCCGGCGGCCGGATTCGAGGTCGCCTGCGAACTCGCCGTTGAACCCGTAGGGCAGCCGGCAGAAAAGGTCGAGCTCTTCGCGTCCGGTGATCGGACGCATGGTCAGGTCATGCTGTACTGCGGTCAAGGCACTCTCCTGCGAAGACGCGCCCGTCCGCCCCGGGGGTTCAGCTGTGAAGCGCACCCCGGGAGGACATGAGCGCGGTGATAGTGGGGTTCACGGCTCATACCTCCTCTCGTCTCGCCGCCCCGCCGCGACCGGCGGGGGTACAGCGGCAAGTTCTACCGGCATCCCACCGGCGCGGGCAACCGCTTTTCCGGTCACCCGTACACGCGACGGCCTTCCGTACGGTGAGGCGGAATCGGGGGGATGAAAGGATGTCTTCCGTGCCACCCACGACCGACCGCAGTGGCGCGGGGGACCCCGTGCGCACCCTCGAACTGCTCTGGATGGAGCCCGGAGCCCGGCCGTCGCACCGAGGGCCGCGCCAGGGCCTCACCGTGGACGAGATCGTCACCGCCGCCATCACCCTCGCTGACACCGAGGGCCTGGATGCCCTGACGATGCGACGGGTCGCCCAGGCGCTCGGCGTGGGCGCCATGTCGCTCTACACCTACGTCCCCGGCAAGGCCGAGCTGCTCGATCTCATGCTCGACGCGGTCTTCGGCCGGATGCCACGCCCCGACCTGTCGGGCCGGCCGTGGCGGGAGCGGCTGGAAGCGGTGGCGCACGACAACCGCGCGCTGGTCGAGCGGCATCCCTGGGTCCTCGCCGTCTCCACCAGCCGCCCGCCGCTTGGGCCGGGGCTGCTCGCCAAGTACGAGCACGAGCTCAGGGCGTTCGAGGGGCTCGGCCTCGACGACGTCGAGATGGACGACGCCCTGACCTACCTGCTCGGGTTCGTCCACGCGTCCGCCCGCTCGGCGGCCGACGCGCACGCCTCCCAGCGCGCCGGCGCGATGACCGACGAGCAGTGGTGGGCCGCGAGCGCGCCGCTGCTCGCCCGCGCGTTCGACCCGGCGAGATATCCCACGGCCACCCGGGTCGGAGCGGCGGCAGGCGCGGCCCACAACGCCGCCTACAGCCCCGGCCACGCCTACGAGTTCGGCCTCCAGCGCGTCCTGGATGGCCTCGGCGTCCTCGTCGCCCGGCGCGGCGGCCAGGCGTGACGGAGGCGAGACCCCCGCGAACCGCCCCGGCCGTGCTGTGACCACGAACTCGCCCGCGAACCGCCCCGGCCGTGCAGTGACCATGAAGTCGCCCGCGAACCGCCCGGGGGTACGGCGGACACGGTTCAGCCGGTGGCGCGGGCGTATCGTGCCGAGAGTTCGCGCAGGTGGGCGACTAGTTCGGGCGGATCGGTGACGGTGAAGTCGCAGCCGAGCAGCCCGAGGTGGACGGCGAGCGTCTCGACGGTGTCGGCCCCGGTGTCCAGCACGCACGTGTGCTCGTCGACCGCTTCCACCGTGCCGACGGCGGGGTTGATCCGCGCCGCGACCTCCTGGGCCGGCGCGTGCACGAGGACCCTGGCCCGGTGCCGCCACGCCGCCGCCGAGACGCGCCGCGACACGTACGCCGCGACATCGCCGTCGGGCAGCCCGCGCGGGGCGAAGCGGGGACCGGTGGGCGTGCGCGGTTCCATCCGGTCGACGCGGAACGACCGCCAGTCGTCGCGGCCGGTGTCCCAGGCGACGAGGTACCAGCGGCGTCCCCAGTTGACCACGCGGTGGGGTTCGACCACGCGCAGGGTGGCCGTGCCGTTGTGGTCGCGATAGTCGAAGCGCAGCCGCTCGTGGTCGCGGCAGGCCGCCGTGAGCAGGGTGAGCACGGCAGGGTCCACCGTGGGGCCGGTGCGGTCGGCCGGGACCCTCACCGTGTAGGCCTGCAGGGCGTTGACCCGGCGGCGCAGCCGCGACGGCAGCACCTGCTCCAGCTTGGCCAGGGCGCGCAACGAGGTCTCCTCGATCCCCGCGATCGCGCCGCCCGCCGCGGTGCGCAGCCCCACGGTGACCGCGACGGCCTCCTCGTCGTCGAGCAGCAGCGGCGGGAGCGACGACCCCGCGCCGAGCCGGTAGCCGCCCACCGAGCCGCGGTTCGCGTTCACCGGGTAGCCGAGGCCGCGCAGCCGCTCGACGTCGTTGCGCACCGTGCGGGTGCTCACGCCGAGCCGTTCGGACAGCTCGGACCCGGTCCAGTCGCGGGGGGTCTGCAGCAGGGACAGCAGGCGGAGCAGCCGCGCCGAGGTTTCCAGCATGCAGCACATCCTGCCAGCCCATTAGGAAGCTCCCCGTCCTAATGGGTATCTAGTGTCGAGGACATGGCAGACACCCAGACCCGGCGCCGCCGCCCCGTGACGACCTCCTCCCCCGCCCCGGTGCTCAGCCGGCGGGCGCTCAACCGCGCGACGCTGGAGCGGCAGATGCTGCTCAGCCGCTCGGCCATGCCGGTGACCGAGGCCGTCGAGCACCTGGTCGGCCTGCAGGCCCAGACACCCCACACCTGGTACGTCGGCCTGTGGAACCGCCTCGCCGGGTTCCGCCCCGAGCACGCCGCCGACCTGCTCACCGGCCGCAGCCTGGTACGCATCCCGCTCATGCGCTCGACGATCCACCTGGTGAGCGCCGCCGACTGCCTGGAGCTCCGGCCGATCGTCCAGCCGGTCATAGAACGCGGGCTGAACGCCAACTTCGGCAGGCATCTGGTCGGAATCGACCGGGAGGAACTGGTCGCGGCGGGCCGGACGCTGGTCGAGGGGCGCCCGCTGACGTTCGGGGCGCTCGGTAGGCTGCTCGCCGAGCGGTGGCCAGGCCGCGACCCGGGCTCGCTCGCCCAGGCCATGCGCGCCTGGGTGCCACTGGTGCAGGTGCCGCCCCGTGGCGTGTGGGGACGCAGCGGCCCCATCGCCCACACCACCGCCGAATCATGGCTCGGCACCGGCATCCCCTCCGAACCGACGTTCGGCGCCACCGCCGAGCCGTCGCTGGACGCCACCGCCACCGCCACCGATGCATCGCTAGGCGGCGGCGCCACCACCGGGCCGTCGCCGCGACGCATGGTCCTGCGCTATCTGGCCGCTTTCGGGCCCGCGACGGTGATGGACATCCAGACGTGGTCCGGGCTGACCCGGCTGCGCGAGGTGGTCGAGGCGCTCCGGCCCGAGCTCCTCACCTTCCGCGACGACGAGGGGCGGGAGCTCTTCGACCTGCCTGAGGCCTCCCGCCCCGGCCCCGACATTCCGGCGCCGCCAAGGTTCCTCTACGACTTCGACAACCTGCTGCTGTCCCATGCCGACCGCGGCCGCGTGGTCACCGACGACTACCACCGGCAGGCGTACGACCCACACGGTTCGGTACCCCAGCTCCTGCTCGTCGACGGCTTCACCAGGGGCGACTGGAAGATCACCGGTCGGCGCGGCGCGGCCGTGCTCACCATCCGCCCCTACGGTCCCCTGTCCGGACAGGACGCCGCGGCGGTGGCCGAGGAGGGCGCCCGGCTGCTCCGGTTCGTCGCCGCGGACGCCGGGTCCCACGACGTCCAGCTGCTGCAGGGCGAACCGAAGCAGCAACAGCAGCCCGACCGCCGCCAGCGCGGACCCGGGGCCGTCGTGCCAGCGCCAGCCGACCGCGAGCCCGCAGGCGATCATGACGGCCAGACCCAGGACGGAGTTGAGCATGTCGGCGACGCTGCGCCCGACGACCACGGCCGAGGGGGCCATCGGCATCGAGCGGAACCGATCGGTGATACCCCTGGCCACGTCGGTGCTGACCGAGGTGAACGTCGTCTCGATGCCGAAGACCATGGTCATGGCGAACATTCCAGGCATGAGGAACTCCCGGTAGTCCCCGCCGCCGGGGATCACCATCCCGCCGCCGAACAGGTAGCCGAACATCAGGACGACGATGACGGGGAACAGGAGCCCGACGAGGATCTGGGACGGCCGGCGGGCCCAGTGCGACAGATCTCGACGGGTGATCGTCCAGCCGTCGACGACGGCCCACCGCAGCCGGCTCAGGGGCGCCCGAGGCAGAGCGGGGATCTCCGGGGTAGTGGTCGTCATGCCGCCACCTCCCGCGCGGGCTGGGGCCGCTTCGCGCGGTGCCCGGTGAGGTGGAGGAACACCTCGTCCAGCGTGGGGCGGCGCAGCGCGATGTCCTCGGGGGCGATCCCCGCGTCGTCCAGCGCCCGTACCACCTCGGTCAGGGCGGCCACGCGGTCGCGCACCGGGGCGCTGATCCGGCGGGTGTCCCGGTCGGACTCCGCCTCCGTGCCCGCCACCCGCGCGATGATCGCCGCGGCTACGGGAAGCTCCTCGGTCGCGTGCAGCACGACGTCGATCCGGTCGCCGCCGATCGCCGACTTGAGCTCGCCGGGGCTTCCCTCGGCGATGACGCGCCCTGAGTCGATCACGCAGATCTTCCCTGCCAGGTGGTCGGCCTCCTCCAGGTACTGCGTGGTCAGCAGCACCGTGGTGCCCCCGGCCACCAGCGAGCCGACCGCCTCCCAGACCTCGTTGCGGCCCCGCGGATCCAGGCCCGTGGTCGGCTCGTCCAGGAACAGCACCGGCGGGGAGAGGATCAGGCCGGCCGCCAGGTCGAGCCTGCGGCGCATGCCGCCGGAGTACTGCTTGACCGGCTTGCTCCCCGTGTCCGAAAGCCCGAACCGCTCCAGCAGCTCATCGGCCCTGCGGCAGGCGTGCGTTGGTGAGAGGTGGTAGAGGCGGCCGAACATCACCAGGTTCTGCCTGCCGCTCAGCAGTTCATCGAGGGCGGCATGCTGTCCGACCAGCCCGAAACGCCGGCGTGCCCGCGCCGCCTGCCGTACGACGTCGAATCCGGCGACCTCGGCCCGGCCGCCGTCGGGCCGTAGCAGCGTGGTCAGAACCCGAAGCGCAGTCGACTTGCCCGCACCGTTGGGGCCCAGCAGCCCGCAGACCGTACCCTCCGGCACGGCCAGGTCGAACCCGCTCAGCGCCTCGGTGCCGCCGTACCTCTTACGCAGCCCCTCAGCGAAGATCGCATGGCCCGTGGAACCCATTCGCCCTCCCCTCCCCTAACTCCGTACGTTGTACCGTACAGCATACGGCAGACCGTACGACCGAGGCTTAACGAAGGTCGGCGGGAGCGGGCTCAAAGAGCCGGTAGCGACGGACTCAGTAGAGGGCGGGGAGCGAACCTCGGCTGGTGGCGGCAGCGGGCTCAGAAAGCGGCGGGGCGGCGGAGGATAGGATCGGCCCACGATGACGACCGAGTACACCGGCGCGGGAGACCCCGCACGAAGCCTCGCCCTGCTGTGGCGCACCCGGGAGAAGTCGAGCAGGAAGGGCAGGCCCGACCTCAGCGTCGACCGCATCGTCCGCGCCGCGATCGACGTCGCCGACACGCATGGCCTCGCCGCCCTCTCGATGCGCCGCGTGGCCGAGCACCTCGGCGTCGGCACCATGTCGCTGTACACCTACGTGCCCGGCAAGGCCGAGCTGCTCGACCTCATGCTCGACTCCGTGTACGGCGAGCCCGACAGGCCGGCCGACGTCGAGGGCGGGTGGCGCGTCCGGCTCGAGCTCATCGCCCGTGAGAAGTGGGCGCTCTACCAGCGGCACCCGTGGATGCTGCACGTCGCCACCAGCCGCCCGCCACTGGGCCCCAACACGACCACCGCCTACGAGTACGAGTTGGGCGCCGTCGACGGCATCGGCCTCACCGACCTGGAGATGGACTCGGTCGTCACCCTCGTGTCCGGTTACGTCCACGGCGCGGCGCGGGGGGCGATCGAGGCCGCGCAGGCCGAGCAGAGGACCGGCATGACCGACGAGCAGTGGTGGTGGGCCCACGCCCCCTACCTCGGCAAGGTCATGGACGCCGAGCGCTTCCCCCTGTCCGCCCGCGTGGGCACCGCCGCCGGCGAGGCCTATGGCGCCGCCTACGCCCCCGGCCAATCCTTCGAGTTCGGCCTATCCCGCATCCTCGACGGCATAGAAACCTTGATCAAAACCCGCACCTCGACCTGAAAGGGAACAAGGAGTCATCGCTCCGCACGAGTCTCCCCGCCCTTCTTCCCAAGCCCGGTCTTCTTCCCAAGTCCAAGCCGTGCCTTCCATCCGGGCTCGGTTTTCCGTCCGAGCCGGGCCTTGTGTCCGGGCCCGGTCTTTCCCATTCACCCCGCCTCGGGGGCGTAACGGTCCGGGGTTGTGGATAACCTACGGACGGTGGCCCCGCGCTGCGAAAATGCTCCTCAATGATCTCCGCGCACCCTCGCAGGGAGGCCTGTGTCCGGGTCGGGGAAGCGACGTCTCGGGCAATGGATGAGGATGGATGGGGTGGCCAGGGCGTGAGCAATGCCCCGCAGGCGTTATGGTCATCGCGGTGGCGAATCTTGCCATGGTGGACGTACGAGCGGCGTGGGAGGGTGCCGGTGGATGGCGCTGGGCGTGTTTCCGCGTACTGGCCGATCACCGATGATCTGAGTGTGTTGCGGGGGCTGGTGCGGAGCTATGCCGTAGAGGCCGGGCTGTCCGGTGTCCGCCTGCAAGATCTGGTGCTGGCAGTGAACGAGGCCGCCGCGAACGTGCTCGACCACGCCCACGGTGAGGGAGACGTCCAGGCCTGGCACGACGATCGGTTCGTCATGGTAGAGGTGCGCGACTGCCTCGGGCACCTGGTCCCCGCACATGCCGACGCGGGCAATCCGGGCGTGGCGACCTTACGCGGCCGGGGCCTGTGGCTCATGCGGCAGCTGTGCGACGAGGTCAAGATCACCCGGGACGCCCAGGGGTCGGCGGTGCTGTTGCGGCAGGCGCTCGGCGACGTCCCCACGCATGACTGACCCCGCCGGTGACTCGGAGCACATCGGTGAAACGGCTCGAACACGCGGCGTGGGAGCCGAGATGTCGCGCCCGCGATCCGCTGGAAACCTCCAGGCTCGTCGCGGGGGACCGCTCACAGGGACGGACGGTACGGCACCCCACCCGCCGTCCACCCGGAACCACGGTCTTCGTGTGGGGTCACCCGTCCGAGATCGTGTATGAGTGGGCAGGCATGCCCGCTTCGCATATCGTCACCGACGTGGAACATCTGCTGCCGGGATTCGGGCCGGGTCCGAGCTGTGATGGCGCGGCGCGCAGTGTCCTACGCCCGCCGTCCTCCACCGGATCGGCGACCGTCTCGTGAATAGGTCACCTATGAACTTCACCGTGCACATCGACACCGGGGCCGCGGACGCGAGCCCTTCCAAGGTGCGCACCCTGGTGCTCACCGGAGAGCTGGATCACGGCAGCGCCCCCCATCTGCAACGCGCTCTGGAGGACGCCTACGCCGAGCACTGCCGCCATCTGGTCATCGACGTCACCGGCCTGGTCTTCTGCGACTCGACCGGCATCAGCGTCTTCCTCGGCGCGCGCCGAGCCATGAGCGCCCGCGAGGGGAGCGTCGCGCTCGCCGGCCTCAACCCGCGCATCGAGAGGATCTTCCGCCTCACCGGGCTGGCCCGCGCCTTCGCCACCTACCCCACGGCCCAGGAGGCCCGCGCCGCAATCACCTCATGAGCTGAGTGACACGATATGAGCTGGTGTCAACCCAGACTGACAAGCCAGGCGGCGGTGTCCGGCGGTAGCGAACGACCCTCCAGCGGCCCGCTGGCCAGCAGCACCTCGCCTCCGGGCGGCAGGGCCACGGGGACGGCGGAGAGGTTGACGAGGCAGCGCAGCCCGTCCCCCCGGTCGAACGCCAGCACGTCTTCGGGCGCCTCGGCCCACCGGAACGGCGCGCCCCCGGCGGGCAGCCGGGTACGCCGGATTCCGAGAGCCCTCCGGTACAGGGCCAGCGTCGAGCCGGGGTCCGCCGCCTGGACCTCCGCGCTGAGATCCCGCCACGCAGACGGCTGCGGTAGCCACGGGCTCGCGTCGCCGAAGCCCAGCGCGGGACCCGCGGGCGACCACGGCAGCGGCACGCGGCATCCGTCCCTGCCGCGGATCCGCTTGCCGGAGCGCTCCCAGATGGGGTCCTGGAGCGCCTCTTCCGGCAGGTCGGCGACCTCGGGCAATCCGAGCTCCTCCCCCTGGTAGAGGTAGGCGACGCCGGGGAGCGCCAGCATGAGCAGGGCCGCCGCACGGGCCCGCCGGGTGCCGAGCCCCAGGTCGACCTGACGGTCGTCCACTCCGGGCCGCCGCCGCGTCCAGTCGCCGTCCGCCCCGTACCGGGTGACGTGACGGGTCACATCGTGGCTGGACAGCACCCACGTGGCGGGCGCGTCCACCTGGGCCAGCTCCGCGAGGTGATCATCGATGCTGTCGCGCAGCTCACCCGCGTCCCACCGGCACTTGAGGAAGTCGAAGTTGAACGCGGTGTTCAGCTCGTCGGGACGCAGGTATCTCATCAGCCCGCCGGTCCTGACGCGCCAGGCCTCGGCCACGAACATGCGCGCCCCTCCCGGCGTCCCGGCGTAGGAGTCGGCGACCCGGCGCCACGCGCGGTACACCTCGTGGATCTCGTCACGGTCCCAGTGCGGGTGGCCCGCGACCCGGCGGGCGCCGCTGCCTTCGTCCTCGATGGGCTTCACCAGCGGCGCTGTACGCGGCGGCGCCCCGTCCGACTGGAGGTCGGGCAGCCGCGGATCCTTGGCCAGCCCGTGGGCGACGTCGATGCGGAACCCGTCGACCCCCCGGTCGAACCAGAAGCGCAGGATCGACTCGAACTCCTCCCGCACCTCCTCACTCGTCCAGTTCAGGTCGGGCTGCTCGGGAGCGAACAGGTGCAGGTACCACTCCTCGGGCTCGCCTCCGGGGCCGGTGAGCCGCGTCCAGGCGGGGCCGCCGAACACCGAACGCCAGTCGTTGGGCGGCGAGGCCCCGTCCGCGCCCCTGCCGGGCCGGAACCAATAGCGCCGCCGCTCGGGCGACCCGGGCCCGGCGTCGCGGGCGGCGGCGAACCACCGGTGCCGGTCGGAGGTGTGGTTCGGGACGATGTCGAGGATCACCCGCAGGCCATGGTCGTGAGCCTCCTCGATCAGGGCCTCGGCCTCGGCCAGCGTGCCGAACGACCGGGCGATGGCGCGGAAGTCGGCCACGTCGTACCCGCCGTCGGCCATCGGAGAGTCGTACCACGGGGTGATCCACATCGCGTCGACGCCGAGCTCGGCCAGGTACGGCAGGCGTGACCTGATGCCGGCGATGTCGCCCACGCCATCGCCGTTCCCGTCGGCGAAACTGCGGATGTAGACCTGGTAGATGACGGCGTGGCGCCACCAGTCGGCGGAGCGTGTCGGGGAGGGTGCGTGCTCTGCGGTCATACGTGTGGTGTCACCCATCTGTCGCGAAGAAACCTCTCACCGCGCAGCCGATCGCCGCCGGGTCACGAACGACCAGGTCAGCGCATGCGTGACCGCCCGTCGAAAGGAGACGGCCCAGGCGCGGGGGACGGCCCGGTGAGGTTGCGCTACGCCTTGAACTGGTCCCCCGCCGCACGACGTGACGACGCCTGCGCGGCGGGGTCAGCCGAGCAGGCGGCCCACCCGGGTCAGCGTCTCGCGCACGTTCTCCTCAGTGCTCACGGCGCGCGCCTCGTCGATGGACAGCCATCGCAGAACCGCCGCCGGGTTCTCCGGCCGGATCGCCTCGGGCGTACCTGTCGTGAGGACGAACCGCACGTCGGCGTGCTCGTGAGAGGGCTCGTGCGGGGCGGCGGGCACCGGGACGATGACGAGGTGAACGATCTCCGCGCCGGGCCAGGGCGCGAGGTCCTCCAGGCCGGTCTCCTCCCTGCCCTCGCGGAGCGCGACGGCCAGAGGATCGCTCTCGCCCGGGTCTCCGTGCCCGCCGACCTGGAGCCATGCCTGCTGGCGCGCGTGCCAGCGCAGCAGCACCCTGCGCGTCGGCGGGTGGACGATCAGCGCCGACGCGGTGACGTGCAGGGCCGTCGAACGGTGCCAAGGATCGCCGGCCGCCGGGAGCGAAAGAGTGCGCTCCAGGTCGGCGGCTTCCGCCGGAGTCAGGGGCCGGTGCCGCGACAGCGACTCGACCAGTGGATCAGGTGTACCGAGATCGTTCGCCGCCGCCATGCCACTCCCCGAGCTCACAGGTTTCACCATCCGCATGACCCGCCGCCGTGCCCCCGCGCGTACGACCTGGTTCGCGCGCGAACCGGACCGCGCACGAGCCGGCCGCGATACGGGCGAGACCGCACAAGGACCGGACCGCATGCGGACGGCGTACGGACTCGCCGAGGCTCGCACACGCGGAAAGCCGCTCGCAAACGAATTAGGCGCCCCGGTCGCGACTATCCGGCCAGCCTGCCCGGGTCGTAGGTGAAGTCCAGCGTGCACCCGGCCGTGCTCCGCCATGAAGCCGTCCATCAGCGCCAGGGAGCCGTAGTGGGTCACCTGCACGCACTCCCCCTCGGTGAAGGTGACCAGCTGCATGGACACCGCCTCGCGAGCCTGCGCCGCCCGGTAGTAGCGGTAGCCGGTGTCCGGGTCCACGAAGGCAGGTGTCAGCAGCCCGAGGTCGGCGTAGTTCCGCAACTGCTGAGCCTGCACAGCCGCGTGAACCTGCCGATCGGCACCAGGTCACCGGGTACGCCGTCGTTCACGGGCTCAGCATGTCCTCTTCCCCCGTGGGAGAGTCCAGCCGGCTTGCCCTCCGGAGGCACGACCTCCCCGGCGCGGCCCTTACGATCGGGGTTGTGGAAAACCGTGAACTGGGTAGAACGAGCAGGCAGGTCGGGGTCGTCGGCCTCGGGGCGTGGCAGCTGGGCGCCGACTGGGGCGAGGTCGGGGAGGACGAGGCGCTGGCGACGCTGAACGCCGCCGTCGACGCCGGGGTGACGTTCATCGACACGGCCGATGTGTACGGCGACGGCCGCAGCGAGCAGATCGTCGGCCGGTTGCTCAAGGAGCGGCCGGGCCTGACCGTGGCGACCAAGATGGGCCGCCGCGTGCCGCAGGAGCCCTCCGCCTACACCCTGGACAACTTCCGCGCCTGGAGCGACCGGTCGCGGCGGAACCTCGGCGTCGACACCATCGACCTGCTGCAGCTGCACTGCCCGCCGACGGCCGTGTACTCCGACTCCGCCGTGTACGACGCCCTCGACACGCTGGTGGAGGAGGGCAGGATCGCCGCCTACGGGGTCAGCGTCGAGACCTGCGAGGAGGCCCTGACCGCGATCGCGCGGCCGAACGTCGCCACCGTGCAGATCATCCTCAACGCCTTCCGTCTCAAGCCGCTGGAGCGCGTTCTTCCCTCAGCGATCGAGGCCGGGGTCGGCATCATCGCGCGCGTGCCGCTGGCCAGCGGGCTGCTGTCCGGCCGCTACGACGAGCACACGCGGTTCGCCGACGACGACCACCGGGCGTTCAACCGCCACGGCGAGGCCTTCGACGTCGGCGAGACGTTCTCGGGGGTCGACTACGCCACCGGCCTGAAGGCCGTGGAGCTGCTCAGGCCGCTGGTGCCCGAAAACATGACGACCGCCCAGTTCGCGCTGCGCTGGATCATCGACCAGCCCGGCGTCAGCGTCGTGATCCCCGGCGCGCGCAACGAGCGGCAGGCCAAGGGCAACGTAGCCGCCGCCGACCTGCCCCCGCTGGACGACGCCACCCGGGCCGCCGTCGCCGGAGTGTACGACGAGCTGATCCGCCCCCAGGTCCACCACCGCTGGTAGCCCCCGGGGAACCACCTCCCGGCCTGGAGCCGTCAAACCGCTTCCCGGATGGCCGGTCGGCCTCGGGCGGCGCGCGGTCGCCGAGGTGTTCCCCGAGCAGGCCTACGACCCTGAGGTGGCGGACCAAGGTCTTCCCGGGTACGGGGCCGGAGGGCCTGGTCGCGGGCCGGCTCAACATCACCCTTCGCGAATGCTGACCTCCGATGGGCGGTTGGTTAGGTAGGTGGGGTCTCATGCCGGGGCGTGGGCGGCCCGGGTGAGGGCCAGGGAGCGGGTGGAGTCGCCGAGCACGTCGGTGCTGTCGCAGAACTGGTCGACCGATCCCACCGGTGACAGCGACCGCACCGACGGGCCGACCGTCCCGAGCAGCGCGTCGGCGAACCGCCCCGCCCCGATCACACGGAACGGCCGGTCGAAGTACGGCCGTACGGAGCCGTCCAGCGGCTCGGTGAGCGCCAGCCGGTTGTGCAGCGCGGCGACCCGCTCGTACGCGCGGGCCAGGTGCTCCTCGCGTTCACGCCACCCCCGCGCGGACAGCGCAGACGCGAACATCTCCCCCAGCTCCGCCGACCCGGACATGCGGGCGAACGCGCTGCCCAGCCACTTGGCGTACGGCGGGTAGCGACGGCGCATGAGCAGGCACAGCCGCATCAGGTCCTCGATGAGGCGGGCGGTGACCACCACCGATCCGAGGTCGTCCCCCACCTCACCGCAGCGGCCGGGGAAGCTCTCGATCTGGGCGACGCGCCGCCATTGGCAGGCCAGCACGTAACGCCAGATCTCGCCGGGGTACCAGCGCAGGTTCGCCCGTGCGCCGCCCAGCTCGCCGAGCCCGTCGTGGAAGACCTCGCCGCTGGTCACCTCCGCCAGGCGCTGCCAGGACACGCCCAGCCAGTCGGCCGTGGTGATCTCGCCGCGCGGGTCGAAGCCGAGCCGTGCGCGCGCCCACGACCCGAACCCGGTGACGAGGACGCCGTGCCGCACCGGGTTGCGGTCGGACCCGAACGCCGTCGGATATCCCCCGAACCGCTCGGGCAGCCCGGCGTCCAGCCGGGCCGACAGCCCGGCCACCACAGACGGCTCTACGAACACCAGGACCCGTGGGCCCCAGTCGTGGTCGGTCGACCGTTCGGTGTCGAAGGCGAGCACCTCCGAACCGGGGCCGATCAGCGCGGCGCCATGGGGCACCTCACCGATGAGCGGTTGGACCACCTCCGCGTAGAACGCACGCGACAACTCTCGGCCGGGAACGAAGCCAGGAAGGAAATCGGACATCACTCAATAACTGTGCATGGCGAAGCCCCGAGCTTCACCTGGTTTTCCGAGCCCCGGGCAGTGACCCCGGATACCAGCCCAGGACGCGTCAAGCGCCCCAGTCATCCCCGACCTCCGACGAATCACCTGATCCTCCAGCACGCTTACGCAGGAGGGCCAAGCCGGCCGGTAGGGCCGCCGGTAGCGGGGACGAGTGGCTGCCCCTAGCGCTCGCAACGCCGGCGGGTCAAGCCGCCGGTCGGGATCTCATGGCGCTCCGAACCGGCAACGTTGGTAAAGGCGTGCAGGTTGGGCGGGCCGGGCAGGTCTTCGGGGTCAGATGACATGGGCGGCGGCGACGCTTCGGCGGCGCATGCCGAGGCGTTCGTAGACGCCGATGGCCGTGTGGTTCCAGGAGTCCACGATCAGGGCCACCCGGCCGTGCTCGGCCAGCAGCGTGCCGAGCAGGAACCGGCAGACCGACTCGGCGTGCCCCCTGCCGCGCTCCCGTACGGCCGTCGCCACCCCCGCGATGAACCCCGCCCCCGGCGCCGTCCAGGCGTCCGCCCCCACGGAGGCGAGGGTCCCCGCGTCCGTACGGACGCCCGCCCACCTCCGTACGCCCGGGACGCCGGGCGCCGCGTAGGAGCCGGGGTTGGCGTCGGCGAGCAGCGCGGCGACCTCCGGCGACTCCTCCTCGGCCAGCCAGCTCGCCTTGCCAGGGTCGACCGGCGGCGGGCCGCCGGTGTCCATCCAGTCGAACACGCCCGCCAGCCGCAGCCCGCCGACCCGCTCGGCCAGGCCGCGCACCAGGGACTCCTCCCCCAGCGGGCGGAACGAGGGCCCCGACTCGGCCAGGGCATGCCGTACAAGCGGGACCGCGTCATCGAGCGGCCCGGTGACGAGCATCCGATCCCGGCGCGACAACCCGGGGCTCACGACGGCGATCGCCTCGCCGGACGCGAACACCCGCACCCCGGGGCCCATCCCCTGCGCCGCCCACACCGTCATGAAGTCGTCCCCGGAGGCCGAGACGACGTCGCCGGCCTCGCTGAGCTCTCGGATCACAGGATGGCGCCCGGACGGTAGGCGGCGGCCTCCGGGTAGCGGGCGGTCACGGCGCCGACCCGCGACACGACCTCGGCCACCTGCCCGGCCGCCGCACCGGTGAACGGCGCCGGGTCGGCCAGCAGCGCGTCCAGGGCGGGACGGTCCAGCGGGAAACGATCGTCCGCCGCCAGGCGATCCAGCAGGAGGTTCGGCGCGCCGCTCTCGCGCATCGCCAGCGCGGACGACACCGCGTGCTCCTTGATCAGCTCGTGCGCGGTCTCCCTGCCCACTCCGGCACGCACCGCCGCCATGAGCATCTTGGTCGTGGCCAGGAAAGGCAGGTAGCGGTCGAGCTCGGCCGCGATCACTGCGGGGAACGCCCCGAACTCCGACAGCACCGTCAGCATGGTCTCCACCAGCCCGTCGAAGGCGAAGAACGCGTCGGGAAGCGCCACCCTGCGCACCACCGAGCACGACACGTCGCCCTCGTTCCACTGGTCGCCGGCCAGCTCGCCCGCCATCGAGGCGTAGCCGCGCAGCACCACCGTCAGGCCGTTGACCCGTTCGCAGGACCGGGTGTTCATCTTGTGCGGCATCGCGCTGGAGCCGACCTGGCCCTCCTTGAAGCCCTCGGTGACCAGCTCGTGCCCGGCCATCAGCCTGATCGTCTTGGCCAGGCTGGACGGCGCCGCCGCCAGCTGCACCAGCGTCGTCAGCACCTCGTAGTCCAGGGACCGGGGGTACACCTGCCCGACGCTGGTGAGGCCGGTGGCGAACCCCAGGTGCCGCGCCACCCGCTCCTCCAGGGCGGCCAGCTTGGCCTGGTCGCCGCCGAGCAGGTCGAGCATGTCCTGCGCGGTGCCCACCGGGCCCTTGACGCCGCGCAGCGGGTAGCGCGCGACGAGCTCCTCCAGCCGGGCGAACGCAACCAGCATCTCGTCGGCCGCCGTGGCGAACCGCTTGCCGAGCGTCGTCGCCTGCGCGGCCACGTTGTGCGAGCGGCCGGCCATCACCAGATCGGCGTGCCCGGCCGCGAGGTCCGCCAGGTGAGCGAGCAGCGCCACGCAGCGGTCTCTGACCAGGACGAGGCTGTCGCGGATCTGCAGCTGCTCGACGTTCTCGGTGAGGTCGCGCGAGGTCATGCCCTTGTGCACGTGCTCGTGCCCGGCCAGGTCGTTGAACTCCTCGATGCGCGCCTTCACGTCGTGGCGGGTCAGGCGCTCGCGCTCGGCGATGGAGCCCAGGTCGACCTTCGCGGCCACGGCCTCGTAGTCGTCGACGACCCCGGGCGGCACCTCGACGCCCAGCTCGGCCTGTGCTCTCAGCACGGCCAGCCACAGCTGCCGCTCGGCCAGCACCTTGTGCTCGGGCGACCACACATGGGCCAGCTCCGGCGAGGCGTAACGGGCGGCGAGGACATTGGGGATACGCGGCTTGGCGGTCACGTTGCCTCAGTCTATGGGGCCCGGCCCCCGGAGGCGGCGACCGGGCCCACCGCCTCCCGTCCCGCCCGGCGGCGCCCCTGTCCCCGCCGTCCACCAGCCCGGCGGCGATCCGCCCTGTGCGCCACCCGCCCGGAACGACGGCGGGCCCCGTCCTCCCCGCGAGCGGAGGGAACGGGGCCCGCGTAGGACCTACCGGGAGGCGAGGGCCTCTTTGTCGTACACCGTGACCTCCGGGTCCGGCGTACTGCCGCGCCTGCCGCGAAAACGCTCCTTGGTGCGCTCGACGATCGTGTACAGCGTCGGCACCAGAACCAGCGTCAGCAAGGTCGAGGACACCAGGCCCCCGATCACCACGATCGCCAGCGGCTGGGAGATGAACCCGCCCGACCCGGTCAGCCCGATCGCCATCGGCGTCAGCGCGCAGATCGTCGCGATCGCGGTCATCAGGATCGGCCGCAGCCGGCGCCGGCCGCCCTCCACCACCGCGTCGACCACGCTCATGCCCTGCTCGCGGTACTGGTTGATCAGGTCGATCAGCACGATCGCGTTGGTCACCACGATGCCGATCAGCATCAGCATGCCGATCAGCGCGGGGACGCCGAGCGGGGTGTCGGTCACCCGTAGCAGCCCGATGGCGCCGGTCGCCGCGAACGGGATCGACACCAGCAGGATCAGCGGCTGCACGAAGCTGCGGAACGTCGCCACCATGATCATGAACACGATCGCGATGGCCGCCAGCATCGCCAGGCCCAGCTGGGAGAACGCCTCGCTCTGGTCGGCGCTCACCCCGCCGATGCTGTAGGTCACTCCGGCGGGCAGGGTCAGCGACTTCATCCTGTCGGTGATCTTCGCGGTCACGCTGCCCAGGTCGCTCGCGGTCGCCGACGCCGACACCGACGCCGTGCGGGCGCCGTCCTTGCGGGTGATCTGCGTCGGACCGGCGACCTGTCGCACCTCGGCCACGCTCGACAGCTTCACCAGGCCGGAAACCGCCGGCAGCTTCAGCGCCCGTACCGCCGCCACATCGCCGGGGGCGTTGCCGCCCGCCCGCAGGATGATGTCGTTCGCCCGGCCGTCCAGCGTGATCTGGCCGATCGGCGCGCCCCGGAACGCCTGCGCGACGGCCTGCCCGATGCCCGCCTCGGTCAGCCCCTTGGCCGCCGCCTTCTGCCTGTCGACCCTGACCTCGACGCGCGGCGCGCTCGCCTCCAGGTTGGAGGTCACGTCACGCAGCCCGTCGATCTGCTTCATCGCCGCCAGCACCGTGTCGGACCCCGACTGCAGCGACGACTGGTCAGGACCCTGAAGGATCACCTCGGCCCGGTCGGATGCGAACCCGCCGCCGCCCTGCCCGCCGACGGTCACCTCGCCCACGTCCCGCAGCGCGGCCAGCCGGTCGCGCAGGGTCTGCTCCAGCACCGGGGTGTCCACGCCCTTCGCGACCGTCACAGAGTACGACGCCCTGTCGGCCGATCCCCCGACACCGCCGGAGAACGCACCCCCCATACCCACGTTGACCTGGTACGACGCGACGTCTCTGGTGGCGGAGAGCACTTCCTCCACCTTCTTGGCCGCCGCGTCCGTGGTCGCCAGGTCGGTGCCGGCGGGCATCTTCTGCGTCACCGAGATCGTGTCGTTGCCCGAGGAGTCGATGAAGTTCGTCTTGAGGCCGGGCGCCAGCGCCAGCGTTCCCACGAAGATCACGAACCCGAGGAGCAGCGTCACGAACCGCCGCCGCGTCGCGAACCTCAGCACCGGCAGGTACATCCGCTGAAGAGGGCTGCGCAGCTCCTTGGCCTCCGCCTGCGCCCGTACGGCCCGCGCCTCCTCCTCAGAGAGCCGCGGCGCCTTCAGGAACCAGTACGCCAGCACCGGAATCACGGTCAGCGCCACCAGCAGCGAGGCGAGCAGCGCCACCGTCACCGTGATGGCGAACGGCGCGAACAGCTGGCCGATCATGCCGCCCACGAACGCGATGGGCAGGAACACCGCCACCGTGGTGAGCGTGGACGCCGTCACCGCGCCGCTCACCTCGCGCACGGCCGCCAGTACCGCCTGGCGCTTCTCCTCGCCGTACGCCAGGTGCCGCTTGATGTTCTCCAGCACCACGATCGAGTCGTCCACCACCCGGCCGATCGCGATCGTCAGCGCGCCGAGCGTCAGCAGGTTCAGCGAGTAGTCCCCCACCCACAGCGCGATCAGGGCGATCACCACCGACAGCGGGATCGACACCGCCGTCACGATCGTCGAGCGCAGCGACAGCAGGAAGAGCAGGATGACGATCACCGCGAACACCAGGCCCAGCAGGCCCTCGGTGGACAGGTCCTCGATCGACCGCTCGACGTACGGCGCCTGGTCGAACACCACCGTGATCTCGGAGGCGTCGCCGAGTGCCCGCGTCAGCCCGGCGAGCTTGTCGCCCACGTCGTGGGAGATCTGCACCGCGTTGCCGTCGGGCGTCATCGTGATCGACATGCCGAGGCTCGCCTTGCCGTCGGTGCGGGTGACCGTCGTCGCGTCGGCGGGCTTCTCCTCGATCGTCGCGACGTCTCCCAGCTTCACCGGCTTGGGAGCGGCCGGTGCCGCCTGCGCCGCGCCGGACCGCGCCGCGCCCGTCGCCGCCTGTCCCTGACCCGCCGCCTGTCCCTGACCCGCCTGCTGTCCCTGGGCGCGCGAGGGGGTCTGGGGCTGCGCGGCCGGAGCCTGCGGCGTCAGGTACAGGTTCTTCAGGTCGTCGATCGAGGAGATCCGCCGGCCGATCTGCACGGTCAGCGCCTTGCCGCCCTCGGTGAGGGTGCCCGCCGGGATCGGCGTGCCGTTGGCCCGCAGGACGTCGGGGATCGACGCCGGTGACAGCCCGAGGAACGCCATCTTCAGCAGGTTCGGCGTGATGACGACCGTCTGCTTGCCGGCCCCGGTGACCGAGACCTCGCGTACCCCGTTGACGCCCTGCAGCTCGGGGACGGCGATGCGCTCCAGCTTGTCGAGCATGCCGCGCTGGTCGCCGCCGTCGCTCACCGCCAGCACCATGACCGGGATGTCGTCGGTGTTGCCCGCCACGACCGTGGGCTCCACGCCGCTCGGCAGCTGGGCGCCGAGCCGGGAGACCGCCTGCTGCAGCTTGGCGACCGCGGCCTCGATATCGGTGCCGTACTCGAACGACACCTGGATCTGGGCCGAACCCTCCCGGGAGGTCGAGGTGACCTCGGTGACACCGGCGATGCCCTGGAGGCTGCTCTCGATCGGCTTGGTGACCTGCTCCTCGACGATGTCGGGAGAGGCGCCGGCGTACGGCGCCACCACGAACGCCCCGGGGAACGACAGCGAGGGCAGCAGTTGCTGCTTCAGCGATGGGATCGCGAAGGCACCGAACGCGCTGATCACAACCGCGATCATTATGACGAGGCTGCGGCTGGCGAGGCTCAGCCTTGCCAATGCGGTCATAGACGTGGACCTTCCGGGATTTTGCGAAACCTTGGAGTTTTGGGCAATGCTAACACTTCGCCTTACACGAATATTTAGCACCACCGTGAACTCCTGGTAACCTGATCAAGCCCGGGGCGAAAGGTAGAAGTGGACGAGAGAGAAGAGCTGATCGCTCGGATCGGCGAGTCGCAGGACGCCCTCGGGCGAGTCTTCGCCCACGATCGCTCCATGCCGCTGCTCGCCGTCAACCTGACCATGCAGCAGCTCAAGGTCGCCCTCATCCTGGCCAACCGCGGCTCGGTCTCCGGCCAGGAGCTCGCCCACACCCTCGGCACCGGCCTCGGCACCGTCACCGGCATCGTCGACCGGCTCGTCGCCCAGGGGCTCGTCACGCGCCGCGAGGATCCGAGCGACCGCCGCATCCGCCGGGTGGAGCTTTCCGACGCGGGGCGGCGCATGACCGAGGAGCTCGCCGACGCGGGCCTCGCCAGCTACCGCCGCCTGTTCGACCGCCTCGATCTCGACACCCTCCGGCAGCTCGACGACGTCATGCGCAAGCTCAGCACGGCCGCCGCCGAGCTGTACGGCACGTGGTGATAACTTCTGCCCCGTGATCTCCCAGCACGACACGCACAGCCCGGACGAGTACCTCAAGGAGCTGTTCTCCCTGTCCGGCCGCACCGCCCTGGTCACCGGCGGCAGCTCCGGCATCGGGCACGCCATGGCCGAGGCCATCGGCCGCGCCGGGGCCGCCGTGGTCATCGTCGCCCGCAGGGAACGTGAGCTGGCCGACGCCGCCGACCGCCTTCGCGGCCACGGGGTGCGCACCGCGACCATCAGCGCCGACCTCGGCGACGCCGCGGCCGTCCAGCGCGTGTGCGACCAGGCCGCCACGTTCTTCGGCGAGATCGACATCCTCGTGAACGTCGCCGCCAACAACATCCGACGACCCATGGGCGAGCTCACCCTCGGCGACTACGACGCCACGATGCGGGTCAACATCACCGCCCCCTACCTGCTCGGCCAGCACTTCGGCCCCCGCATGGCCGCGCGCGGCTGGGGCCGCATCATGAACGTCGGCTCGCAGCAGTCGATCAGCGCGTTCGGCGAGAGCGGCGCGTACGGCGTCAGCAAGGCCGCGATCACCGGCCTCACCCGCTCACAGGCCGAGGCGTGGTCACGGCACGGGGTGTGCAGCAACACGATCGTGCCCGGGTTCGTGCTCACCCCGCTCACCGAACCGGCACAGGCGATCCCCGGCCGCGTCGAGGCCCTGGCGGCCCGATCCATGATCGGGCGGAACGGCGTGCCCGCCGACTTCATGGGAGCCGCCGTCCTGCTGGCCGGCGACGGGGCCTCCTACATCACCGGCCAGACCATATGCGTCGACGGCGGTTTCTCCGTCCACTAGAGCGGCCGGCGACGTGGTACCCGTGGACCTTGGCGCGCCCGGCCGGGTCCGCCGCCACGAAGCCGGCCTAGATGGCGAGGAAACGGGTCCGGCCCTCCAGCGCGGCTTCCCGGTCGCCGAAGACCCACGGCCGGGGTCCGCTGTTGATGTCGGTCGGGTAGCCCGGGTCGAAATCCACAGGTCCGGTTCGTATTCACCGACGACCGCCGCCTCCGAGCGGTCGTCGCCAAGGCAAACGTGGCCTGATACGGCATCAGTCGGCCTGAAGAACGAAGAACAGGAAGCACAGGAAGGCCCCCGAGGGCTTGTCCGCGAAGATGTCGGGGAACAATTCGCGGGCGCCCGGTGCGGGGAACGGTTCGCTGATGACGGCGATCCGGAAGCCGGCCGCGGTGAAGGCGTCGGTCATCGCGTGCAGTGGCCGGCGCCAGAAGCTCATCAGGGCGCTGTGCCCGCCGAGGGTCCATTCCTCGGAGTACTTACGGGTCCCGAAGTAGCTGGCACCGGGACCGGCCTGCAGGTAGTCGGCGAAAGGGTGATTAACGGACACGATCAGCCGGCCGCCGGGTGTCAGCACGCGCCGCAGTTCGGCGAGCGGTGCCGTCCAGTCCTCCAGGTAGTGCAGGACCAGGGACGCGACGACATCGTCGAACGCGGCGTCGGGGAACGGCAGCGGGCTGCCCAGATCGGCGAGGTGCAGGGCCGCGCCGTTGCCGAGCCGCTGCCGGGCCAGCTCCAGCATCTTGGTGCTGGAGTCGAAGCCGGTCACGATGGCACCCCGGTCGCGCAGTGCCGCGGACAGGGGGCCAGAGCCGCAGCCGGCGTCGAGGATCCGCCGGCCGGCCACGTCACCGGCCAGATCCAGGATCGCGGGTCGCTCGTAGTAGGCGTTGAGGAGGCTGGTCTCGTTTTCGGCCGAGTACGCTTCGGCGAAGCTGTCGTAGTCGTTGGGCACAGCCCGCTCTGCGGGCCCGGCAGAACCCTCGGGAACTGGACGGATCCACGGCGGCTGCGTGGGGGCTGCGGTGTCTGCTTGCCCGGCAGAACTCTTGGGAGCGAAAGTCATACGGGCGAGCCTGGCACGCTCGGCCTGTCCGGCATCAGGAGTTTCATGATCGTCCTGCGCCCCATGGGTGCCGCGAGCCAGGCCCGTTCGCGACTTCGAGGCCGACGTGCGCGGGTACGCACCGGACGCCGTACGGGAGTCCTAGCTGATGGCCGAACGGATGGGCGCCGTACCCCTGCCGGACCTCGAAGACGCGACCCCGGCACACTGACACTTGTCCGCCGCGCCCCGCTCACGACCCGGGCGCCTCTCCAGCGGCGGTCATCGCGCGGACCAGCGCTGCGCTCCGGTGCCGTTGCAGTCGTACAGCTGCACCAGCGTCCCGTTGGCGGTTCCGCTCGACTTCACGTCGATGCACTTGCCCGACCCGGCACCCACGATGCTGCCGTTCGCGTTGAATGTGAACCTCTGCGCCGTCCCGCCGTTACAGGTCCAGATCTGGACCTTCGTGCCGTTGGCCGTGCCGTTGGCGTTCACGTCGAGGCAGCGATCGCCGTAGACGCGCAGCTCACCGGCCGTGGTACGGGTCCAGCGCTGGTTGGTCCCGCCGTGGCAGTCCCAGATGTGCACCTGTGCGCCGGGGGTGGTGCTGACCCCGGACACGTCCAGGCAGCGGTTCGACTGCGGGTTGACCAGTGAGACGGCAGTGCCGACCGGCGGTACGGACGCCTGGGTGAGACTGCCGGGCACCGACTGCAGCGCCGAGAACCAGCGTGCCGCCATCTTGTCGTAGCCGCCCGCGTTCGGATGGAGACCGTCGGCGAGATCGGCGGTGGTGAACCCCGTGTGCATGTCGACCAGGTGGGTCATCGGCCCCTTCTGCGCGACGATTCCGGGGACGGCGGCGTTGAAACCCTGGATCCGCGACTCGAACGCCGGGTCGGCGGCCGGCGTGACCTGCGCGACGAAGAGTTCGACCGTCGGCGCGTTGGCCCGGATCTTGTCGATGAGCGCGGACAGCCGAGCCGGCGCGTTGGCGATGTCGTAGTTCTGGCCCATGTCGTTGGTGCCGATGTGCAGCAGGATGGTGCGCGGGGTGTAGCTCTGCAGCCAGCCGACGATGTTCGCGTCGATCTGGTCGATCCGCCAGCCCGAGTGGCCCTCGTGGTCGTGGTCGCCAAGGCTTGCCGGCCCGTTGAACCCGGACCCGACGAAGTCGACCGTGTACCCTCCTGAGGCCATCCGCTGCCACAGGTTGATGCGGTAGCCGCCGAGCACGTTGAACCCGTCGGTGATGGAGTCACCCAGGGGCATGACCGGCACGCCACCGTTCGACTCCGCCTGCGCCAGCGCGGGCGTCACCATGGTCAACCCGGCGGCCAGGGCGAAGCCGAGCCCGGCGGCACGGAGCCGCCTCAGGTTCCAACGCATCGATGGTCCTCTCGTCCGCGCCGTCCCAAGGCGGACCTCGGCAGGCCGTCATGGCGGTGACGACCTGCCGCAGCAGGGGGTGGGCGCACCATTCGGGGGGTGGAAAGGTCCGCTGTCAGTTGGTGCGTGGGTACGGTCGCAGATCAGAGTTGGTACGCCGTCGACAGCCCGTGGCGCGTTTCGCCACCGGCGGCCGTGCCGTGGAGCCGTTACCCGGATGCGGCAACGCCGCGGCATCCGGTGAAAAGTTCATGAAAGGCAGAAGCCGTCGCCGCGACTCCAGGTTCGGGTCGGTTTGGTGCGACCAGACCGAACAAAGCGCGACAGAAGTAATCAAAGATGAACGTTTACCCCTTGTCAACGACGTCTTAACAGCGATCGAAACCAGCGCAGGGCAGCCTGAAACGGCGCCCGCCGGAGAATGCCATCCGCCCAGGTGAGAGCCGTGAAAGCCGGTAACCACCCCTCTAGCGCACCTGGTCCGGCGGACCACCCGGAACAGCACACGGCGGGAGTCTGCAACGTTCGGATGAACTTGCGCCCGATCACCTTCCGCCATCTTCTCGCTACGCGATGATGCAGACATGTCAGGACGAGTTCTGAAATGGGCGGGCGGTGCCCTCTTCGCCGGAGCCGCGATCACGATGGGCGTCTACTTCGCCCGGGTCGGCTTGGATGACGCCGACCGGTCGGCCAGTGTGATCGGCGCGTTCATCGGGCTGGCCGGCCTGGTCCTCGCGCTCTGCGGCACGTTCGGCACCCGCCGTACCGGGCGGGCACAAGCACCACCGGAACCCATGACCCGCGTGGCACCGGGCGGTACCCCGCCTGGTGACCAGAACGGTACCGGCAGGGTGCGCAACGAGATCACCGGCGGCACCTTCCACGCTCCGGTCATCCAGGGGCGCGACATGCGCGGCGTCGCCCCCGGCGCGCCCACCCCCCAGTCTCCTGTCGCTCCATCGGCCGAAGGGTGACGCGGTGACGCCCGATGACCCCCACAACCAGATCAGCGGCGGCGTCTTCTTCTCCGCGGTGATCCAGGGCCGGGACATCACCGTCCGCTTGCCGCCACGGATCACTCCGGCGCTGTCCGGGCTACCGGCGGGCTCTTCGGCGTTCACCGGCCGCGCCGATGACCTGAAGGCGCTGCTGGACGCTCTGGCCCCCCACCCCGCCGGAAATGGGCGGCCGTCATCGGCCGGGGAGGTGATCCCCGCGCCGGCCGTGACGGCGGTCGCCGGAATGGGCGGGGTCGGCAAGACCGAGCTGGCGATCCAGGCCGCCCGCACCGCGCTCACGCTGGAGTGGTTTCCCGGCGGAGTGCTGTTCGTCGACCTGTTCGGCTACGATCCCGGCCGCCGCCTGGACGCCGGCCAGGCATTGGAAGGGTTCCTGCGCGCGCTGGGCATCCCCGGCGAGCACATCCCCTCCGGCACCCAAGAACGGGGACGGCTGTACGTCTCGGCGCTCAGCGCCTACGCCCAGGCGCGACGGCCGATCCTGGTGGTGGTCGACAACGCCTCCGACCCCGATCAGGTGCGGCCGCTGCTGCCCGCGGCCTCCGGCTGCCGGGCGATCGTCACCTCCCGCCACACCTTGGGCATGCTGGACGCCCGCCTGCTGGATCTGAACGTCCTGACGCCTGACGAGGCGATGACCTTGCTCGGTCGCGTCATCGGTGTGGCCCGCCCCGGCGACAGGCGCGTTGGCGACCATCCAGCCGACGCCGCCGAGGTGGCGCGGTTGTGCGGGTACCTGCCGCTGGCGCTGCGAATCGTGGCCGCCCTGCTGGCCGATGATCCCGCCCGGCCGCTTCCGGCGATGGTCGCGGACCTGGCCGACGCGAGTTCGCGGCTGACAGAGCTGGAATACGGCGATGTCGCGGTGCGGGCCGCGTTCGAGCTGTCCTACCGGCACCTGCCCCCGGCGCAGGCGCGGCTGTTCCGGTTGCTGCCGGTCAACCCGGGCCCGGACATCTCCACCTCGGCCGCGGCCGTGCTGACCGGACAGGATCCAGCCGTCGCCGCTCCGGTCCGGCGGCTGCTGGAGGGGCTGGCACGAGCGCATCTGATCGAGCCCGGCAGCACCTACGGCCGGTGGCGGACGCACGACCTGGTACGCCTGTTCGCCGACCAGCACGGCGAGGCCCTTGCCGAGGCCGACGGCCGGGCTCAGGCATTCGACGCGCTGCTGCAGTACTACCTGATCACCACACAGGCCGCCGTCCCGCATCTGGACCCCAACCGTGACACCACCTCCGGCGGACCCGACGCCCGTGAGCAGGCGCTGATGTGGCTGGACGCCGAACACCTCAACCTGTCGGCGGCCACGCACACCGCCGCCGCCCGGGGCATTCACGCCTTCGCCCGTGACCTTCCCATCGCCCTGGCCCTCTTCCTGACCTGGCGGCGGCACCTCAACGACCAGATCACCCTGTCCGCCGTCTCTCGGGAGGCCGCCCGCGGGCTCGGCGACCGCATGGGCGAGGGCAGTGCGCTGAGCATTCTCGGAGCCGGCCTCACCGCCGTGCGACGCTTCGATGAGGCCGTAGCCGCCTTGCGGAGCGCCGCCACGATCTTCCAGGACACCGGCTACCGCCAGGGCAACGCCGCGGCGCTGGTCAGCCTCGGCTTCGCCCTGCGTGAGATGAGGCGGTTCGACGAGGCCGTCGCGGCACTGCGGAACGCCGCCACCATCTTCCGCGACATCGGCGACCGCCAGGGTGAGGCCGTGGCCCTGGGCAACCTCGGAACCGTATTGGCCCACGTGCGGCGCTTCGATGAGGCCATCGCCACCCTGCGGAACACCGTCGCCATCCTCCGCGACACCGGCCACCGCCACAGCGAGGCCGAAGCGCTGACCAGCCTCGGCCTGGCCCTGGCCGAGGTGGGGCGTTTCGATGAGGCCATCTCGGCCCACACCGGTGCCGCCGCCGTCTTCCGCGAGACCGACGACCGGCACGGCGAGGCCGGTGCGCTGAACAACCTCGGCATCGCCCTGCGCGAGGTGCGGCGCTGCGAGGAGGCCATCACCACCCTGCGGAACGCCGCCGCCGCCTTCCGCGAGACCGGCGACCGGCACGGAGAAGGCACGGCTCTCGACAATCTCGGCAACGCCCTCGATCAGGTGCGGCGCTTCGATGAGGCCGTCGTGGCCCACACCGGTGCAGCCGCCATCTTCGACGACAGCGGCGACCGGCACGGCGAGGCCAGAGCGTTGGACAATCTCGGCATCACCCTGGGCAAGGTGGGGCGCTTCGATGAGGCGGTCACCGCCCATGTCAAAGCCGCCGCCATCTTCCGTGAACTCGGTGATCGGAACGGCGAGGAGATCTCAGGACGAAACCTCGCGGCAACCGGGGAACGGGCGAAGCAGTCACCGGCCGACACGACACCAAGATCCACCGGGAAGAGGTAGGGCGGCAGGTCGCGGTGCCTCCTCCTGCTGGATGGCCAGAGTCGGTGGCGCTTGACCTTGCCGTAGCGTCACGTGTCCAATGAGGGCATGAGGCTCGGCGAGCTCGCGGCGCCGGTCGGTGTGTCCACCTGGACCGTGCGCCACTACCACCGCCTCGGGGTCCTGCTGGTGCTCACGCTGAAAGAGCGAAGGTGATGCTGAGGATCGCGCGTGCCGCGCTGTTCGCCATGGCCCCCGTGGAGCTGGTGCTCGCGGTTCTGCTCGTGTCGGGCGTGCCACTGCCGGGCCCGCTGATCGCGGTGGCCGAGGCGGCCGTCGTCGCGGTGCTCGTCCTGGAGGCGGCGACCGCGTACCGGCTGTTCGGCGCCGAGCGCCGGGGCGGCGCGGACCGCCGGACGGCGGCGCGGGCGGCCTATCGCCGGCTCGTCCCCGAACAGGTGCGACGGATCATGGGGTTCGACCTGAAGGGCATGATCAGCCTCGCCCTGTGGGTCGCACGGCGTCGCCACGGCGTGCCGCACGGCGCCACCGCCGTCTCCTACCACCGCGCACAGACCTCCACGATGACGCTGTTCCTGTTCGCGATGGTCGTGGAGCTGGTGGGCGCGGAGATCCTGCTGCGGGCGTTCGGGGCACCGGCCGGCCTGCGCACGCTCATCCTGGTGGGCGACGCCTACACGATACTGATCGTGCTCGCGGTCATCGCGGCCTGTGTCACCCGGCCCCACGTCGTCTCCGCCGTAGAGCTGCGCATCCGCTACGGCGCGTTCTTCGACCTGCGTGTCCCGCGCGAGCAGATCGCCGAAGTGCGGCACGTCCGCAACTTCAACGAGAACGGCACGGTGAGGTCCAAGGGCCACCGGCTGTCCGTGGCGGTGGCCTCCCAGACCAACGTGATCGTCGAGCTGACCGAGCCGATCACCGCCGTACGCCCCCTCGGCCGCCGCGCCGAGGCCCGTACGATCCGCTTCTACGCCGACGACCCCCGAGCCGTCGTCGACGCGCTGCGGCCCAGCCGGGAACACGCGGCATAAGCGCGCGCGAGAGCAGACCCTCTGCCGTGTCCCGTCGCCTTCACCAAGTGGGTCGACATGATCCATTTGACTTAGAGTGCGCTCCAACACCGAGACTGGAGGACATGGACGAGGGGATGACGATCGCCGAAGTCGCACGCCGCACCGGACTGACCGCCCACACGCTGCGCTACTACGAGCGCGCGGGACTGCTGCCCTCCCCGCCTCCGCGCGGGGTCAACGGCCACCGGTGCTACACCCAGCGCCACCTCGACTGGGTCGTCCTGCTCTCCCGGCTTCGGGCGACGGGCATGTCGATCGCCGGCATGCGGCGCTACGCCGAGCTCGCCGGGAACGGCCTGCCGACGTCGCGCGAACGCCTGGAACTCCTCCTCGTCCACCGCGCGCAGGTCGCGTCCCGCATCGAACAGCTCAGGGACGACCTGACGCTCATCGACAACAAGATCGATATCTACCGCAAGAGCATCGAGGAGAATCACGTATGAAGCAGCGAACCCTCGGACAGGGCCTGACCGTCTCCTCCCTCGGCCTCGGATGCATGGGCATGAGCGAGTTCTACGGTCCGGGCGACGAGGCCGAGTCGACCGCGACCCTCCACCGGGCCCTCGACCTCGGCGTCACCTTCCTCGACACCGCCGACATGTACGGGCCGTTCACCAACGAGCGGCTCGTCGGCAAGGCGATCGCCGGGCGCAGGGACGAGGTCGTGCTGGCCACGAAGTTCGGCATCCAGCGTGCCGAGGACGGCACCAGGATCGGCGTCAACGGCCGGCCCGACTACCTGCGCCAGGCGTGCGACGCCTCCCTGGAGCGCCTCGGCGTCGACCACATCGACCTGTACTACCAGCACCGCGTCGACCCGTCGGTCCCGGTCGAGGAGACCTGGGGCGCGCTGGCCGAGCTGGTCGCCGCGGGCAAGGTGCGCCACCTCGGCATCTCTGAGGCCTCGCCCGACCTCGTGCGCCGTGCTCACGCCGTCCACCCGATCACGGCGGGCCAGTACGAGTACTCCCTGTTCACCCGCGACCCCGAGGACCAGATCCTCGACACCTTCAGGGAGCTCGGCATCGGGCTCGTCGCCTACAGCCCGCTCGGCCGCGGGTTCCTCACCGGCACGATCACCAGTGCCGACCAGTTCGACGCCACCGACTTTCGCGCGCACAACCCCCGCTTCCAGGGTGAGAACTTCGACGCCAACCACCGGCTCGTCACCCAGATCCAGGAAGTGGCCGAGTCGAAGGGAGTCACCCCGGCGCAGCTGGCCCTGGCCTGGGTGCTCGCCCAGGGAGAGGACATCGTGGCCATCCCCGGCACCAAGCGCCGTACCTACCTGGAGCAGAACGTCGCCGCCCTCGACATCGCGCTCACGCAGGACGAGCTGGCGAACCTGGAGAAGGCCGCGCCGAGGGACGCCGTCGCCGGCGAGCGGTATCCCACCAGCTCCCTCCCGCAGATCAAGTCCTGAGTGACCGGGCCGGTCAGCGCCTCACGGCGATGCCCGTG
>NZ_JBFBIK010000082.1:0-33471 GCF_040685555.1 Sphaerisporangium sp. NPDC088356 | reverse complement strand
GGCGAGGGTACGGGCCTGCGGGTCGGCGTCGTCCGGCACGTGGACGGGGTCGCCGAACATGCCGCTTCCCGCTAGCGCCCCCGCCATCGGCGACAGGTAGCCGTACACCTCGGCCATCAGCTCGGGGTCGACGCGGTCGTCGACCCCGAGGCCGCGGGCGAGGTCCCAGGCGTGGACGGCGAGGTCGCTGGCCATCTCCATGCAGTAGCGCCGGGCGTCCACCGTCCCGTAGGACAGGTGGACCTCGCGGTCGAGCGCTCCCGGCTCGGCCAGCGCGCGCTGCGCCCCGACGCTGGCCTCGGTCCACCGGCCCACGGGGTCCTCACCGAGCTGGTCCCCGTCGAACCGGTCGCCCACGTCGGCCACCGTCTTGCCCGCGAGCAGCGGCGGCACCCACAGCTGCTCGATCACGAGGTGGTTGACCAGATCGCGGACGCTCCACTCGGAACACGGGGTCGGGGCGTTCCAGGCGTCGTCATTGATCATCGCCACCCGCAGACCGAACTCGTCCATCGCGATGGCGTGCAGTTCCAGCACACGATCCTCCATACGCCGGACCTACCCGAAATGCCGGGATCATCCCCTAGTGGGGATCACAGCCAGTTACGGCGTTTGAAGATCAGGTAGAGGGTGCCGCACACCGCCGCCATCAGCGCGACGGCGAACGGGTAGCCGTAGACCCAGCCGAGCTCGGGCATGTGGGTGAAGTTCATGCCGTAGATCGTGCCGACCAGGGTGGGGGCGAAGAGGATGGCCGCCCAGGAGGAGATCTTCTTGACCTCCTCGCTCTGGGCGTAGCTCGCCTGGGTGACGTTCTTCATCTCCTCGTTCTGCGCCTGGCTGACCAGCGTCGAGTTGACGATGAGGATGTCCTGGAGCATCTGGCGGAAGTTGTCCACCCGCTCCACCACCGTGATCGCGTGGTCGGCCACGTCGCGCAGGTACCGCTGGAGCTCCCCGTCGACGCCGTACTTCGGGGAGCCGGCGATCAGGCCGGTGAGCATGTCGAGGAGCGGCCGGGTGGCGCGCTGGAACTCGATCACCTCGCGCGACAGTGCGTAGATGCGCCTGGGCGCCGCGGGGTCGCCGCCGAACACCTGGACCTCGATCTCGTCGATGTCCTTCTGCAGTCCCGCGACCACCGGCGCGTACCCGTCGACGACCGCGTCGAGGATCGCGTAGAGGACGGCCTGCGGGCCCTGCCGCAGCAGATGGGGGTCGTTCTCCATGCGGCGGCGGACCTTGCTGAGGTCCGGGGCCTCGCTGTGGCGGACGGTCAGCACGAAGTCCGGCCCGACGAAGACGTGGAGCTCGCCGAACTCCACCTTCTCCGGCGAGTCGAGATACTGGGCGGCGCGCAGGACCAGGAAGAGCGTGTCGCCGTACCGGTCGGCCTTGGGCCGCTGGTGGGCGACGATGGCGTCCTCGACGGCCAGCTCGTGGAGGCCGAACTCCTCGGCGACCTTGAGGATCTCGGCCTCCGCCGGGCGGTAGAGGCCGATCCACGCCATGCTCCCCGACCGCAGGCGCAGGGCCGCGACGGCCTCGGCCAGCGACGGCGGGGTGTCGACGCGCTGGCCGTTGACGTAGACGGCGTTGTCGATGACGCTCTGCTGCGCCGGGGCGTCGGCCTCCTTGGACCGGGGATCCATGGAGTGCTCGGGCGCCACCTCGTGATCGGCCCCACGTACGGGCACTCGCATCAGGTCTCTCAGCCCTCGCACACGACGCTCCGGCACGGCCCACCTCCCCTGGGGACTGTCGGGACGGCGCGAACCCGGCATCGGTGCGATCCGCCCGTGTCAGACCCTAGCCTGATATAGGCGAATTGCTCCGCATATACTCCTCCAGTTGGCCGCGCGCCCGCTCCCGTACCTTGCGGCGCAGCATCGGCGTCCAGCCGAGCAGCACCCCGGTGGGCCGGCCGAGCGCCATCTTGCTCCAGTGGCGGAAGTCGAACTGGTCGTGGTGACGGACGATCAGCCCGTCCTCGAAGCGGAACTGGGCGTCGACCTCGTTGAGGACACGCCTGCCGGTCTGCGAGAAGACGTACTTCGCCGTCCAGTGGGCCGTGCCCGAGTAGTTGTCGGCCTCGATCTCGCGGGCCGAGACCTCGGTGCCGGGGTTGCGCCCAATGAGCATGCGCCACATGCCCATGACCCGTTCACGGCCTTCCAACTCCAGGAAGACGGGGTCGCCGAAGCTGATGTCCGGGTGGTAACACCGGCCCATGGCATCGATGTCACCGGCTGCGAAGGCGTCGTAGAACTTGCGAATCACTTGTCGATGCTCGTCGCCCCGTGACGCCGGTGTACGGGAGTTTGGCATTAACCCAGCTTAGAGGGGTTTTCCGAGAACCTGGTTCCCATTGTGCCAGCAAACCGCGCGAAGCCACTCGTCTCCGAGATCGAGCCTCTCCAGAGCATGCAACTGGTGGGCGTAGGCATAGGGGATGGTGGGCAGATCGGAGCCGAGGACGACCTTCCCCGCGAGCCCGAGATCTCGGAGCAGCGGCCTGAGCCTCGCGGGGAAAGGGGCTGTGGCCTCGGCGAAGTCCGTGAAGGCCATCGTCGTGTCGAGCCGCACGTTGGGGAAACGGGCGGCCAGGTCGAGGAACTCGTCGTACTCCGGCATGCCGAGATGGGCCACGACCACGCCCAGCGCCGGATGGGACGCGAGGACATCGGCGATCGGGCCGGGGCCGGTGCACCTGCCCGGCACCGGCATCGAGGAGGCGTGCACGACCACCGGGATCCCGGCCTCGGCCAGCAGCCCCCACACCCCGTCGAGCTGCTCGTCGCGCGGGTCGAACGCGCCTACCTGCAGGTGGACCTTGAACACCCGTGCGCCCTCGTCGAGCGCCCGCCGTACGTAACCGATGACGCCGGGCTCGGGGAAGAACGTCGCCGTGGGTGCGCAGCCGGGGGTGGTGCGGGCGAAGCCGAGCGTCCACTCGTTGAGGCTGGAGGCCATGCCTGGCTTGTGGGCGTACGCGAGGGCGGTGAAGCGGCGCACGCCGAGGGAGCGCAGGCGGGCCACGCGTTCCTCCGCGGACACGCGGTAGTGGATGTCCCACCCGTTCCCGACCAGCGGGCCGCCGTTCTCGAAGTGGTGCCAGACGCGCCGCTCCATGCGCTCCGGGAGGAAGTGGACATGCACGTCGACCAGGCCGGGCAGCCCGAGCGCACCCCACCATCCCGGAACATCGGCATCCTCGACGAGCACGCCAGCACCGTACCCGACGACTGCCGGCCCGCGCACGGCAGCCCCCGGATCCCGAATGTTGTTCTAGTAGTACGGGGAAGACCCTTAGCCGCAGATCATGCGACGCTATGTCCGCGCGTCCTCGGCCGTGCGGACATAGCTTTTCAGTGGAGGTGGACCCTGCAGACTTTCAGCGGTTTCTGGGCGCGGCTGACCGCCGTGCAGCCCGGCCCGCCCATGTGGATCACGGCTCTGGCCGCGCTCGTGGCCCTGGGCGTGGTCGTCTACCCCACCTCCTGGCACATCTCCAGGGGCCTGATCACGGTCGCGCACGAGGGAGGCCACGCGCTCGTGGCCCTGCTCACCCGGCGCAAGCTCCAGGGGATCCGTCTCCACTCCGACACCTCCGGCGTCACCCTGACCCGGGGACGGCCGACGGGTCCCGGCATGATCTTCACGGCCGGCGCCGGGTACGTCGCCCCCTCGCTGCTCGGGCTGGGCACCGCCTGGCTGACCGCCACGGGATACATCACGATCCTCCTCTGGACGGTCCTGGTGCTGCTCGCCTGCATGCTGCTGATGATCCGCAACGTGTTCGGCGTGGTGGCGCTGCTCACCATCGGCGGCGCGGTGTTCGCGCTCTCCTGGTTCGCGCCGGCCGACGTGCAGTCCGTCGGCGCGCAGCTCGCCGCGTGGTTCCTCCTCATCGGGGGCATCCGCCCGATCCTGGAGCTGCGGAGCAAGCGGCGGCACGGCAGGGCACCCGACTCGGACGCCGACCAGCTCGCGCGGCTAACCCCGTTTCCCGGCGGCTTCTTCGTCTTCCTGTTCCTGCTCATCTCCGCCGCGGCCCTCATCATCGGCGCCTACCTCCTCACCCCACTCGACCTCCTGAACCGCCTGAACAGCATGTGACGCGCCAGCCGGCCTCCGTCGGTCAGCTCCCTTGGGCGGGCTTTCCACGCCGGAGGGAGCGGGGATGGAGGCGGCGGGCGACGCGGATGAGAGGGGGCGTGCCGCGCCGGAGGAGCCTGCGGGCCTCGTCAGAACGGCGCCACGCCTCCTCCGCCGCCTCGGGACCGACCTTCCGCCCAGCGAACTCCACGAAGTTCAACAACTCACCCAGTGGCACGATATGAGCTGATATTTCGGGCCCCACCCGCCGCACGGCGCGCTCCGAAACCTCGGAGGCGGTCAGCGACGTCTCCCCCGCCAGGCCAAGATCCTCGCAAACCTGCCGCCAGGCGCCCAAGACCCTCTCCTCCGGGCTACCCCGCCGCCGGCGCCCCCGCCGGAGCACGGGCACGACCGCCACCGCGAGCATGTACAGCAGGAGCGCGACGCCGACGACGCTCGACATGACCAGCACGGTCGATGGCCCCCGCGACCGCGCGGCGTCATCACCCCCGCCGGGGGCCGGGGTGACGGACGGCCCCGGCTTCCTGGCCGAGGTCCCGCCGATCTGCTCGGCGAGCTGCCGGCGCTCCTTGACCGCCGTGCTCACGACGTCGTGCGTGGCCTGCGGGCCGCTTCGCTCCGGGGTGGGGTCGAAGGCCATCCACCCGAGATCCTCGAACTCGATCTCCGGCCAGGCGAGCACGTCACCGGAGAGCACCTGGAAGGTGCCGTCCCGCGGCGTCCCCGGGCGGAAGCCGACCACGACCCTGCTCGGCAGCCCGAGCGTACGGGCGAGCAGCGCGAACGAGGCGGCGAACTGCTCGGAGGTCCCGCTGTGGGTCGTACGCAGGAAGTACTCCAGCGCCGCCAGGGCGTGCCCGGGCGGCGACTTCACGTCGTACCTCTCGCTGGTGCGCAGGTAGTGCTCCAGCAGCGACGCCTGCTGGTACGGCGACCGCGCGTTCCTCGTCACCCGCTGGGCCAGCGACCGCAACACGCCGGTCTTCGGCGGCAGCGCGGGAGGTGCCCCGGCGGGCACGGCCTCCCGCCGCTGCTCGGTGGTCGGGCGCGGCACGTGCGAGGTGACCCGGTACGACCTGCCCGCCGTCCCCTCGCGGGCGGTGGCCAGCAGCGAGCCCGCCCCGTCCACCGCGACCCCGATGCCCGAGACCGCCACGGGGCGGTCGGCGGCCGGCAGCCGGCTTCCGGGGAGCCCTTCCAGCGTGACCGTCTGCTCCACGAGCTCGTACCGACCCCGGTACGGCCCGGACGGCACCCGCCCGCCCGTCGTCTGGAACCGCGCCGAGGACGACCACCGCACCCCGTCGTAGCGGTCGAGCACGGCCAGGCGCCAGTACTCGGGCCGGGACGCCTTGACGGTGAACAGCGGCGTGGTGGGCACCTGAAGCCAGGCGGAGACCCTGTCGAGCGGGCTGACGCTGTCGAACGGCACCACGGCGGGCTGGTCGATCAGCGTGCGCGGGTCGTACGGCTCTCGCCCGATCGGCAGCAGCGGGGCCAGCAGCACGCCCACCAGGCCGAGAACCGCCGCGACCGGAACCCCGGCGAGCACCCGCACCCTGCCACGGTCACCTCCCACGATCGCCAGCGCCGCGACCAGCGCCACGAGCGCGCCGGCCACGGGCATCACCGAGCCCTGCCCGTCCACGCCGAACGGCAGCGCGATCGCGAAGACCGCCAGGGCAGGGAGCGCGGGTAGAGCCCGCACGCGCGTACGTGAGCGCAGGACGATCTCAGCGCCCGCGAGCGCGGCCAGCCACACCAGGAAGTGGACCACCACCAGCAGCCGTGGCTCCCCGGGAGCGGGACGGATCGTGGTCAGCAGTGCCCGCCAGGAGTTCAGGAGCCCGGAGACGATCCCGGACAGCGCCTCCGGCGACGGCAGGTAGCCGCCCAGCGCGGTCGCGTGGAACAGCGTGGCGGAGACCGTCACCGACCAGACGGCCACCTGCGCGAGAAGGGACAGCCACAATGGCCGCTTCCTGGTGAGCACGGACAGCAGCACGGGGACGACCGCCGCCACCGCGACGACCGGCAGCAGGTCGGCCGGGTCGAACACCCCCCTGAACCCCCATCCCCCCGCCCCGGCCAGCCCCGCCACCAGCACCACCGCGGCGACGCTCGCCCCACCGCGCCTGTCGCCCATGGTCGTCCCCGGGCCGCTGTCCACTGCGGGCGGCCTGAGGCCTGTGTCCGTCATGGTCATCCGACGACCCTCATCCCCATGGTCATCGCCGGGCCGCTCGGGCCCAGCGCGTGGCGAAGGTCTCCAGGTCGGGTACGTCGATGACGGTGACGCCGGGCGCGGAGACGGGTCCGCCGACGGGAGCGATCCGCAGGCACATCGTGCGGTCGTGGCGCCGGCGAACGGCGGCGGCCCCGTCCACGGCGCCCGGTTCCCCGGTCACGACGACCAGCGAACCTCCCGGACGGACGAGACGTACCGGATCGGCGGCGGGGTCGGCGCAGAGCCGGACCACGGCGAGCCCGTCCAGCAGGACCTCGGCCTCGCCCGTACCACCTTTCGAATCGAGCAGTACGCCTCGCTCACCGGTGACCACGCGCACGGGGAATCCGGCCCGCGCCGCGCCCACCGCGACCGAGGCCGCCGCCTCCACGGCCAGCTCGAAGTCGGCCGAGACATAGGAGGCGGCGCGGGTGTCCAGGGCCACCGTCGTCATGGGCAGGCTCGCGTCCACGAGCCTGCGGACCATGATCGTGCCGGTGCGGGCGCTCGACCGCCAGTGGACATGCCTCAGGTCGTCACCCCTGACGTACTCACGCAGGGTGTGGAACGTCGCGGTGCCGCTGGGAGCGCGGTCGCCGCTCGGTCCCTCCAGGTGGTGGGCCCGGCCGGACGGCAGCACCGCCAGCGGCACGGTGCGCGGCCGGACCAGGACGAGCGCGCTCCCGCCGTACTCGATGACGTTACGGGTCAGACCGAACGGGTCCTCCCGCACCACCGCGAGCGGCCCCACGTCGATCTCACCGCGCGCCTCCGTGGGCAGCGTGTACGACACGACGCGTGTGGCACCGGGGCGTAGGCGGGGCATGTCCACCACCTGGTCGGCCGCACCGACGCGGTCGCGTGCCCTCAACCCGGTCAGACCCCATCGGCCCTGGTTGTGAACGTGCAGTACGGCGACGGCCGCCTCGCCGCGCGACACCTTCAGCGGCGTGACCTCCCGGCGGACCTCCAGCTTGGCCTGCGGCAGCGTCCACAGCAGTGCCCCGATCAGGCCTACCACCCCGCCGGAAGCGAGCACCACCGGCTCCGGATAGCCCAGCACGAAGGCCACCGCGTACAGGACGATCGAGCCGACCAGCACGCCCCCGCCCCACCGCGTCAGCACAGCACTCCCCGGCCGCCCCGAATCACCACACCACTCCGCGCGCCTACCAAGCCACCTGGGCACCAAGGCCCGTCAGGCGCGGGTCGGTCGTCGATGTCTCGCATGGGGGTGTCCTGTGTGAGCACGGCGTCAGACCGTGGCGAGCGCCTGCGGGCCGGGAGTCGCCGCCAGCGTCTCGGCGACGATCGCCGCGGCGGTGCGGTCGCGCATCTCTGCCTCGGGGGTGAGGATGAGCCGGTGGGCGAGCACGGGAGCCGCGAGCGCCTTGACGTCCTCGGGGATCACGAAGTGCCGCCCGGCCGCCGCCGCCTTGACCCTGCACGCGCGGAGCAGCGCCAGGCTGGCCCGGGGACTCGCCCCCAGCCGGACCTCGGGTGATCGCCTCGTGGCACTGACCACGGCGACGACGTAGTCGTAGATCGAGTCGGCGACGTGGATGCGGGTGGCGAAGTCGATCATCCCCCCGACGTCGGCGGCACGCGCGATGAGGGGAAGGCGCTCCACCTGCGGGCCGGTGGGCATCCCCTTCAGCACCTCCACCTCCGACGCGTGGTCGGGATACCCGACGGACACGCACATGAGGAAACGGTCGAGCTGCGCCTCCGGGAGAGGGTAGGTGCCGTCCATGTCCACGGGATTCTGGGTGGCCACGACCATGAACGGCCGAGGCACCGGATGGGGCTCGGCATCGACGGTGACGCGCCGTTCCTCCATGACCTCCAGCAGCGCGGCCTGGGTCTTGGGCGAGGCGCGGTTGATCTCGTCGGCGAGCACGATGTGGGCGAACACCGGGCCCTGATGGAACTCGAACTTCTGGTTCGACTGGTTGAAGATCGAGACACCGGTGATGTCGGAGGGGAGCAGGTCAGGAGTGAACTGGATCCTGCGCAGGTCGGCCTCGATGCTGGCCGCGAGGCTCCGGGCCAGCGTCGTCTTGCCGGTGCCCGGCACGTCCTCGATGAGAAGGTGCCCTTCGGAGAACAGCGTGATCAGGGCGAGCTCGATCGTCTCGCGCTTACCCCGGATCACCCGCTCGATGTTCCCCGCCAAGGCATGGAACCGCTGCTGGAACTGCACCGCGAGCGCCGCCACATCCCCATGCCCCGCAGCCACCCGCCCCGCGACCGCCTCCCCCCGACCAGCCACCGATTCTCCGGCCACCCGGCCGGCGACACCATCCCCCGCCACCCGACCGGCGACGGCATCCTCCGCCACGCGACCAGCGACCGAATCGGCCACTCGGCCGGCGACAGGATCCCCGCCCGCACCCACCCGGCCGCCCGCCGCACCCGCACCTCCGTGGCCGGCGACCGCACCTATCTGGCCGGTGACCGCACCTATCTGGCCGGTGACCGTATGGCCGGTGACCGCACCCCCACCCGTGCCGACGGAATCAACCGCCCCGTACTGAGGAATGCCGTACTGCCCGGTGCCGTACCCCGAACCGGCGGCCACCGCACCGTTCAACCCCGGCCCAGCCCCGTACCCTCCATCCCCATACGCGGAACCCCCGGCATCCGCACCGTTCGACTCCGCAGGCTTGTACTGGCCGGCGACGTACTGCCCTCCGCCGTACCCCGCACCACCATTCTCCGAATCGTTCAGCTCCGCGGGCTTGTACTGGCCAGTGCCGTACGGCCCTCCGCCGTACCCGGCGCCCCCGGCGTCCGCACCCGGCTGCTCCGCAGGCCTGTACTGCCCGGCGACATGCGGCCCGAGGCCATTCCCCGCGGCACCGGCCTCTGAGCCGTTCTGTTCGGCGGGCTTGTATTGGCCCGTGCCGTACTGTGCGCCGCCGTAACCAGGGCTCGTGACCTCGGTGCCCGGTTGTTCGGCAGAGCTGTACTGCCCGGCTCCGAGTTGCCGGGTGTAGTCCGTGCCGCCGGTTTCCGAGCCGTTCAGCTCCGCCGGCTTGTACTGGCCCGTGCCGTAAGGACCCCCGCCGTACCCTCCGCCGGCAGCGTCGGCCGGACCTGGTTGCTCGGCCGGCTTGTACTGCCCGGTCCCGTATTGTCCTTGTCCGCCAGCGCCGTACGCCGGAGCGCCGGCTTCCGAGCCGTCCAGATCCGCAGGCTTGTACTGCCCCGTGCCGTAACGCGCCCCGCTATGTCCCCCGCCTCCGGGCTCACTCGTCTGGTCCGACGGCTTGTACTGGCCGGTGCCGTACTGACCGCCCCCGTAGGCCGGTGCGCCGACCTCCGCGCCCGGTAGCTCCGGAGGGCTGTACGAAGGCGGACTGTACTCGGGGATATAAGGCCGGCCGGCCTGCTCCGCACCCCCATACTGCGAACCACCGCTACCAGCGTTCTGCTCGGTAACCCCGTGTTGCGAGCCGCCGTAACCGGTGTGCTCCTCCGTAGCCGCAGGCCGCGCGTCCCCGTACCGCTTGCCGGTGTACGGCCGGTCACGGGGCTGTGGGTCGTCGTACTGCTGCCCCCCGTGCTGCTGACCGCCGTCGCCGTAGCGCACGATGCCATGCGCTACGGTGCCCAGTGGCCCGGTGCCGAGCTGGGCATTGCCGAGCTGTGCCGTACCCAGCTGAGCGGTGCCGTGCTGGGTGGTGCCGTGCTGGGTGGTGCCGAGCTGGGAATGGTTTTGGTGCGCACTGTTCTTCACGACATGGCCCCCTGATCAGTCGTCGCATTGGAACAACGGCGCGGCGGGGAAGCCGCCACGCGGAGTCTTCATCAGCGTGTCGCTCAGGTAGCCGACTCCGCCGTTCCACTCGATCCGGTCCCAGACGACACTGGTCTCGCCCGACTCAGACTCGGTGACCGAGTCCCCCCTGAGCTGGCAGATCACGGTGATGGACCGGTACTGTCCCTTCGGAATCCTCCCGACCTCGCCGGTCTTGCCGGTGCCGGGCCTGATGATCGTGTCGGTCTGGTCGTTGTTGGCGTTCTGGTACGCCTGTCTCGGATAGGTGAGGTCGGCCGTGGCCGAGGCCGTGCTCTGCCCCTCACCCGCGGGATTCTTCGCCTTGAGCACGAAGTCGACCTTCAGATGGCTGCCGGGCTTGGCGACGTTCTCGATGCGGCCGTCGACCCTGCCGGACAGGCCGTTGGCGTGCACGACCGCGCCCCTGGCCGAGCTCCACAGCCAGGCGCCGACATCCGCGAGCTTGGGACTGGCGCTGGAAACTCCCACGCCGACGACGACGGCCGCTACGCCGAGCACGGCGACGACGCCCGTCGCGATCACCGCCGTGAGCCGATCACCCCGCGGCATTGGGATCTTCACCCCGCGACTCTCCCTGTGCCCCTGTTTCCAGTGGATCACCCTAGCGCCACACCTGACGCCAAGATGAAGCCATCGACCTCATCCGTCCCGGCCACCCATCGCGCGCCTATCCGGGGACGGCCACGGAAAGGCTGGAGCCGAAGCGGTTCTTGACCACCTTGAGCTGGGCCGGAACCCGGGTGCGCAGCTCGCCGACGTGGCTGACGATGCCGACGGCCCGGCCGCCGTCCCTGAGCTCGTCGAGGATGTCGAGAACGCTGTCGAGGCTCTCCTCGTCGAGGGTGCCGAACCCCTCGTCGATGAAGAGCGTGCCGAGCTCCACCCCGCCGGCCTCGGCGGTCACCACGTCGGCGAGCGCGAGGGCGAGGGCCAGAGACGTCATGAATGCCTCACCACCGGACAGGGTGGCGGGATCGCGATCGGCCCCGGTCCAGCCGTCGAGAACGCGAAGGCCCAGGCCTCCCCCAGACCGTTTGCGGTCGGCCGCGGACTTGCGCACGTCGTACAGAAGGAGGTAGCGACCACCGGACATGTGGTCGAGCCGCTCGTTGGCGGCGTCCACGACCTGCCGCAACCGCTCCCCCAGCACGTACGACGACAGGCGCATGTCGAGCGTGTTGTCGGCGGAGGTGCCGACGGCCAGCTCCGCGAGCCGCTTCGCGAGACGGTGGCGCTCCTCGGCCGGACGCCACTCGGCGAAAGTACGTTCGAGGGTCTCGGCGAGCCCGAGGAGCTGGTCGTGCCGCGCCCCGGCCTGGTCGCGGGCGGAGGCGTGCGTGCCGTGCCGCTGCTCAGCCGTTTCGAACGCCTCGGCGAGCGCGGCGACGTCGGGGACGGGCATGGCCGCCGCCGCGACCAGCTCCGGATCGGCCAGCAGCTTCGTCACGGCCGCGAGCTCGGCGTCCAGCTCGCGCAGCCGCTCGGCCATGGAATCGCGGGCCGCGGCCGACCTCGCGGCCGCCCTGGCATCCGCGACGCCCGGGAAACCGGCGTCGGTCGCCGCGCTCTCTGCCCTGGTGAGCGCCGTCTCGTGCTCTGTGCCGGCCGAGCGGGCCAGCCGCCCGGCCTCCGCCGCATCCTTGAGCAGCTCGGCTTCGTCGGTCAGCCGTTCCAGGCGCGCGGCCAGCGTGGCGTCCTCGCCCCTGGCGGCGTCGAGCCGAGCGGCCAGCCGCTCGGTGTCGGCCGCGAGACCCTTCTCCTGGGCACGCTCGGCGGCGATCTCGAGGCCGATGCGCGTGGCGTGCTCAGTCAGCTCGGCGAGCTCCGCCTCGATTCGCCGAACGGCCTCCGCCAGCGCGCTCTCACCCCCGGCGACCTCGCGCAACCCCGCCAACGCCGCCTCTGCCCCCGCCAGCGCCCGCTCGGCATCCCCCGCCTCCGGCTCGCCCTCGAACCCCGCGCCCGGACCCTCTGCGCGCTCAGCCGGCTCCCCCGTGGCCGGCGTGGCGTCGTCCTTGGGGGTGTGGTGCCGGGTTGCCCACAGGGTGCCGCGCCGTATGGCCGCTCGTGCCTCTTCGTATGTCGCCGCGGCCTCGCCGACGCGGGTGGCCGCCTGGATGGCGGTGACCAGCAGCTGCGCCTGGCCGTCCACGCGGTCGCGCCGGGCGGCCACGCTCTCGTCGCCGTCGCGGGCCGCGTCGAGGACGGCCGTGAGGCGGCCGAGCTCCTCACGGAGACCCGACTGCTGGACACGGTGCTCCGCCATGAGGAGATCGAGCTCTCGAGCCCTGGTGCGGGCGGTGTCCAACTCGCTCTGGACGCGCTCGGCCTCGGCCGCGAGGCCGGGCTCCCGCTCCGCCAGCGCGCCCAGACGGGCCAGCTCGGCCTCCGCCTCTCCGCGCGCGGCCAGAGCCGCCTCCAGCGAGTGCCCTTCGGCACGGGCGGTCGCCTCGCCGAGCTGGGAGGAGAGCACGGCGACCCTGCCCTCGGCCGCCTGGCGGGCCTCCTGCGCCGCGTCGGACAGCGTCTGGGCCGCCTGCTCGTCGTCGACCGTGGGCGTCGCCTCAGCGGGGGACGCGGGCGCGGGGTGGTCGGCTGAACCGCATACGGCGCATGCCTCCCCGGGGACGAGCCCTCGGGCCAGCTCGGCCGCCATGCCGTCGATGCGGGACTGCCTGATCGACTGGAGGCGGTCGCGCAGCTCCTGCGCCTCGTCGGTGGCCAGCCGCCGCTCACCCTCGGCCGCCTCCAGCTCCGCCGCCAGCGCGTCTCGACGCCCGGCCTGCTCCAGCAGGGCATCGGCCGCCTGGCAGGCCGCCTCCGCCGCCGGGATCCGGGCCGCCTCGGCCCTCACCGCCGCGAGCCGCCCGTCGATCTCTTCCAGGCGCGCCGGCAGCTCGGCCTGGGCGTCCGCGAGGGCCGCCTCGCGGTCGGCCAGCCCGGCCAGCCGCTCGTCGAGGACGGTCAGCTTCTCGTGGATCTCGGCGAACCGGACCTCGTCGGCACGGCGAAGCTCCAGCCCGGCAAGCTCGTCGCGATGGGCACGCTCGATCGCGCCGAGCCGCTCACCCACCTGCCTCGCGGCCTCCCTGACCCCGGCCGCTGGCACGCCGCCGGCCGGGAGGCCGTGCGGGTCGAGGAGGTCCATGCCGGGAAGGCCGGCGGTGAGAGGGGCGGGGAGCTCGATGAGGGTTTGGAGCAGGTCGCGCTGGGTGACGGCCAGCTCTGCGGCGAGCGCGTCGCGGCGCCGGACGGCGTCGAGCTCGCGAGCGGCGCTCTCCACGGCGGCGCGGGCCGGCGGGAGGCCGGACGCCGCGAGCCGTGCCTGCGTTAGCGCCTCGCCGGTCTCGCGGCGCAGCTCGGGCAGTACGGCGAGCCGCTCGGCGGTCTCGGCCTCCTGCTCGGCGAGCGCCACCAGACGCTTCCCGGCCCGCGCCAGCTCCTCGCGGACGCGCGCCAGCCGTACCTCCTCGGGACGGAGCTCCTCCAGCCTGGCGATCTCGTCACGGCGCCCCCGTTCGAGCTCCGCGAGCCGCTCGGGACCCAGCCCGTCCACCGCACGGGCGCCCGGCGACACCACGCGTGCGGGTTCTCCAGGGCAGCCGGGGGGCTGGGGTAGCAGGGGGAGGGCGCGGGCCATGGCGTCGGCGGCGAGTTGCTCGGCCTTGGCGGCGGCCTCCGCGCGCTGCTCGGCCTCCTGGACGAGCGGCAGCACCCGGTCGGCGCGGAGCGCCTCCGCGAGGATGGTCTCCAGGTCGGACCGCTCGTCGGCGGTCCTGTCGAGCTCGTCTCGGCGGGCCAGGGCCTCGGCGTGGCCACGCTGCCGCTGGACCAGCTCGCGGGCACCTTCGAGCTCGACCCTGGCGGATCTGAGCATCGCCTCGCTCGCCGCCCGCGCCTCCGCCTGCCCGGCGAGCGACTCATGCGCCACGGCGAGCAGAGCCCGCGCCCACTCGAGCGGCTCGGCCCGCGGGTCGAGCTCCGCGCGCACGCCGACCCACGCCCGCCCCTCCGGCCCCGGCCCGTCAAGACCGTCGTGCGCCCCACGCCCGCCGTGCGCGTCAAGACCGTCGTGCGCCCCATGCCCGCCGTGCGCATCAAGACCGTCGTGCGCCTTGACCCTGCCCGGCGCGTCAGAACTGTCGTACGCCCCAAGGTCGCCCCGCCCGTCGGGACCATCGCACGCCTCAAGCGTGCCGGGTGCCTCAAGGCCCGCGTGGGCGTCGATGGCCGGGGCGGTCAAGGACGCGAGGAGGGCCGGGCCCGCCGCGCCGCGCATGTGGTCGATGACGGAGTCGACCCGCTGGCGCAGCTCCTGCTGCTCCTGCCCGGTGCGGGTGCGGTGGTCGGCCAGCCAGTGCTCGACATCGCTGAAGATCTTGACCGAGAACAGCTTCTCCAGGAGCTTTCGGCGGTCGTCACCATCGGCCCGCAGGAAACGGGCGAAGTCACCCTGGGGAAGCATCGCCACCTGGCAGAACTGGTCGGCGTTCATGCCGAGCAGCCCGCCCACCAGCTCTCCGGCCTCGTCGGCGCGGCTGGACAGGAACATCCACTCACCGGAGGGAAGCAGCTCCTCCAGCAGGACCTTGGCCTTCTCCTCGATCAGCCCCTGGCCCCTGAGCTTGGGCCGGTGCCAGACGGGCGAGCGGGTGAGGCGCAGCCGCCGGCCGCGCACGGTGACCTCCAGCACGACCTTCGGCCCGCGGTCGGCCGGGGCGTGGTCGCAGCGCAGGCGGCGCGCGCTGTTGCGCTGGCCAGGCACCTGACCGTACAGGGCGTAGCACACGGCGTCGAGCACGGTCGTCTTCCCCGCCCCCGTGGGACCGTGGACGAGGAACAACCCCGCCTCGCCGAGCGCGTCGAAGTCGATTTCCTCGTCTCCTGGGAAGGAGCCGAACGCGGTGAGCCGCAACCGGTGCAGCCTCATCTCAGGCACCCTCCACGCGTCACAAGGTCACGACCGCCAGCCTGGCACGCCATTCAGACCAGCGCCTCCTTCGCCCGGCACGCCTGGACCGCCTCCTGCAGGAGCCGCCTCTCGTCGTGGTCGGCCGGCTCACCGCGCACCTCGCGGATGAAGTCGAGCGCCACGTCGATCTCGGGACGGCCCGCGAGCCTGGGCGCCCCGGCCGCGGCCCGCACGACGCCCCCCGGCTCGAAGGCGAGGGCGAGGGTGTGCGGGAAGCGCTGGCGCAGCCGCTCCATGGCGCCCTTGGGCCGTACCGGATCGGTGAGCGTCACCTGGAGCCAGTGATCCTCGAACCCGGCCCACTCGGCCGACACGAGAAGGTCGGCGAGGTGCCCCCGGAGCCGGGCGATCGGGCGCGGCACGGGCGCGGGCACGAACTCGGCGCCGGTGAACCCGAGCGGGCCGATGTCGACGAGCCAGGACCCCTTGACGTGCTTCTCCTCGGAGAACGAGTAGGCGATCGGCGAGCCGGAGTAGCGCACGGACTCGCTCATGCGCTGGCGGCCGTGCAGGTGGCCGAGGGCGACGTAGTCGACGCCGTCGAAGGCGCCGACCGGGACGTGGGCGACGCCGCCCACGCTGATGTCACGCTCGCTGTCGCTGCTCGCGCCGCCGGTGACGAACGCGTGGGCCAGCACGACAGATCGCGTGCCGCGACCGGCGAGGTCGCCGCGGATCAAGCTCATGGCGTGCTCGATCGCGGCCGTGTGGCTGCGCTCGGCCAACTCCCAGGGGGCGCGGACCACCTCTGGCTCTAGATATGGAATGCCGTAGAAGGCGACGTCGTCGATCACGACCGGCTCGCCCACGCGGGCCGGGTCGGTGCGCAGGTGCACGCCGGCCGCGTCGATCAGGTCGGCGCCGAAGCCGAGCCTGCGGGCGGAGTCGTGGTTACCGCTGATCAGCACCGTGCGGACCCCCTCGGCGACCAGCCGCCGCAGGGTCTCGTTGCACAGCGCCACCGCGTCGACCGAGGGGAGGGCGCGGTCGTAGACGTCACCGGCGACGACCACCACGTCGACGCCCTCCGAGCGGATCGTCTCCACCAGGTGGTCGACGAAGGCGCCCTGGGCGTCGATCAGGCTCTCGCGGTGGAAGGCCCGGCCCAGATGCCAGTCGGAGGTGTGCAGCACACGCATGTCGCAGGAAGCTAACAGGTCCCACTGACAAATGAGGTACCAGCGGCACCATCGTTCCCCCCGCGTGACTTAACCTGATGATCGGAGGTCATATTTAGGGCGGAAAGCCCTCGTACGGAGGACGTTCAATCGGGGAGCGGAGTCCTGTGAGCCATCGCAGCGATCACGGTCATCATATGGACACGGCCCGCGGCGAGCCGCCCGACGAGGAGGTGGCGTGAGCGACCGTAGCCGGTTGAGCGTGGCGACCGCGGTGCTTCTGGCGATCCTGGCGACGGTGGGCTACATGCTTTCCCCTCCGTCCTTCGATCCTCCTCGGCTGAGCGCGAGCGAGAGCTTCCAGCCTCTGCCTCCGCAGCCCGCCGCCGAGTACCGCCCGGTCCCGCACAACGCCGCCATCGCCGTCCAGGACATCTCCATCCCGGTCCAGGGCACCACGCTCACCGCCACGATCAGGGCGCCGCGCACCCCCGGCCGCCACCCCGCGATGGTCTTCGTCCAGGGCTCGGGGCGCGGTGACCGGGGCGAGTTCACCTCCCAGGCCACATGGCTCGCGAAGGCCGGAGTGGTGACGCTGACCTACGACAAGCGCACCGTCGGCTACGACTTCCGCCATCGCGACTTCGGGCTGCTCGCCGACGACGCGCTCCGCATGATCGAGGTGCTGCGGCAGCGCACCGACGTCGACCCGGTCCGCGCGGGGCTGTGGGGCGTCAGCGAGGGCAGCTGGGTCATCCCGATCGCGGCGGCCAAGACCCTCGACGTCGGCTTCAGCGTGCTGGTCTCCTCACCCAACGTCTCGCCCGTACGGCAGGTCGCGTGGGCGCTGAACGAGCAGCTCGAACGCCTGCACGCGCCCGCCGGCGTACGCGAGCTGCTGGCCAAGGCGATGGGCGGCGTCGGGTTCAACTTCCTGCGCTACGACAGCGTCCCTGCGCTGAGCCGGCTGCGGCAGCCGGTCCTGGCCCTGTACGGCACGATGGACCCGTCGATCCCGTTCGTGGAGAGCACCCAGAAGCTCACCTCGGCGATGAGCGCCGCGGGCAACTCCGACTACACGATCCGGTTCCTCGCAGGGGCGGACCACGCCATGAGAATGAACGGCGGCGCGTTCACCCGTGGCTATCTCGACACGCTGGCCAACTGGGTCCTCGGGCTCCCAGGCACGGCACGGCCGCCTGTGGGGGCCCAGATCGCGGGAGCGACCCCCGTGCAGCGGTACGAGGCCTCCGACGTCCCAAGGGCCCCCTGGTACGCCGGCACCGCCATCCTCGGCCTCGCGCTCACCCTCACCGCCGTCGGCTACATCGCGGCCCCGGTCACCGAGATGGTGGTACGGCTGCGCGGCCGCGACCTGCTTCCCTCGGCCCACTCGGAGTTCTGGCCCGAGATCCGCCGCCGCCTTCGCCGGATGGCCTGGACGGGCGTGGGCCTGCTCGCCGCGGTGACGGCTTTCATCACGCTGATCGTGCTCTTCTCGGTGAACCAGGCGGGGGCGTGGCCGGCGGTCCTGTCCGGATGGCTGGTGGTCAGAGTGCTGGCCGTCCTCATGCTCGTGCAGGAGGTCACCACCGTCGCGGCCGTCGGCACCGCCCTCCGCGAGGGGTGGGAGCCGGGGCGCTGGCAGCGGTTCACGGTCGCGACCATGCTGGGCGGCACAGGCCTGCTCCTGGTGGCCGCCGCCTACTATGGCCTGTTCGCCATCCCCTGGTAACCGTCCGCGGCAAACTGGTCCGTACGTATCCCTATATATCGTGGGCGACTGGCAGCCCGACCGCGTCGGCGTGCGCACCGACAGCACCCCCGGCACCCCGTCGGCAACCCCCTCCAAGCCGGGCGCTTCCAAGTCCGGCGCCGACATCTGCGGCGGCTGAGCCCGTTCTCACGGTTCTGTAACGGTGACACTTCAGTCACATGACGTAGCCGGGTGACTACGGTAAGTCTTTCTTGTGTGTCCGCCCCCCGTGACGCGGTCTCGCTGAGAGCGACCTATGACGACGCGTCCTGCCCGTTCCCTCCTCCGCGCTCCGGGTGGCCTGTTCCGAGCGCTGTTCCGGCAGCAGGCCGGGCGCCCCGCGACGGGCGTCACCGCGCCCGTGGCGAGCCCGCCGGGTCCGTCCGGTCATCCCCTGGCGGAGCGCTTCGCCGAAAACCCCGACAAGGAGAGCGCAGTGTCCAACCCGGAAGCCAGTTCGGGCATCACCGTGACCGGCATAGACGACAGGTACGGCGCGCTGTGCCAAGGGTTCAACCAGCGTTGGACTTCCCATCCCGACTACATCAAGGTCGTGCGGTCGACCGGCGACGTGGTGGGAGCCCTCGACGAGGCGCTGAACAGCGGCCGTACGCGGATCACCGTCCGCTCGGGCGGCCACTGCTATGAGAACTTCGTGGCCAATCCCGGTGTACAGGTGATCATCGACATGGGCCAGATGGACCGCGTCCACTACGACCCCAGCATGGGGGCGTACTGCGTGGAGTCCGGGTCGACCAACTGGCACAACTACACCCAGCTCTATCGCGAGACGGGTCTGACCCTGCCCGCCGGGTCCTGCTACTCGGTCGGCGCGGGCGGTCACATCTGCGGCGGCGGGTACGGCCTGCTCTCACGGCGGCACGGCCTCACCGTCGACTACCTGTACGCCGTGGAGGTCGTCGTCGTGCGCCGCGAGCCGCGCGGCGACTACCAGGCGGAGGCGGTGATCGCCCGCAGAGACGACGAGGGCGACCTGCACGACCTGTGGTGGGCGCACACCGGGGGCGGCGGCGGCAACTTCGGGGTCATCACCCGCTACTGGTTCAGGGACTTACCCCGGCCTCCCATCAACGTCTGGCTGAGCGCCGTCGCCTGGGACTGGGAACGCGGCATGACGTACGACCGCTTCGCCCGGCTCGTCGGGAACTTCGGGCGGTTCTGCGCGGAGAACGGCCAGCCCGGCAGCGAGTACGCCGACCTGTTCTCCATTTTGAAGCTGACCCACAGGAAGGCCGGCAAGATCGGCCTGATCACCCAGGTCGACGCGACCAATCCGGCGGCCGGCCGCGACCGGCTGGACGCCTTCCTCGCCCAGATCGAGGACGGGGTCGGCCTCCAGCGCGCCGAGTTCGACGTGGACATGGGTGAGCACTCCCAGATCCCGGGCCTGCACGAGGAGCCGAGGCTGATGCCGTGGATCCAGGCGACGCAGGCCCTCAACGGCTCTGGCGGCAACCGGCGGGGCAAGTACAAGTCGGCGCACATGCGCAAGCCGTTCCCCGACGACCAGATCGAGGTCATCTGGAACTTCCTGTCCAACACGCGGGACGACCCTGACGACGACTACGACAACACGCAGTACGCCAACCCTGACGCGCTGATCCAGGTCGACACCTATGGATGCATGATCAACGCCCCGGGCGCCCACGAGACGGCCGTCGCGCAACGTGATTCGATCATGAAGTTGCAGTACCAGACCTACTGGACCGATCCGGCGGAGGACGGCGTCCACGAGCGCTGGATCCGTGAGCTGTACAGCAGGGTTTACCGAACCTCCGGCGGCGTGCCCCTTCCCGCGACGGCCGGCGGAGAGGCCGACCCGGAGGCGGTGACGGACGGCTGCTACATCAACTACCCCGACCGCGACCTGAGCAGCGACGAGTGGAACACCTCAGATGCGCCCTGGTACCGCCTGTACTACGGCGACAACTACGAGCGCCTGCTCAAGGCCAAGCTCAGGTGGGATCCGCACAACGTGTTTCAGCACGAGCAGTCGATCAGGTGAGATGCTGTCACTCCGCTCGCCGGAGGAGGATTCCCCGTGAAGAACTGGCTTCTCGTCGCAGGAGGCGCCGTGCTGGTCCTTGTGGGCGTCCTATGGGCGCTCCAGGGTCTCGGCTACGTCGGGGGCAGCTTCATGAGCGGGGCCAAGGAGTGGTTCGTGATCGGCCTGGTGGCCGTGATCGCGGGCCTCGGCCTTGGCGTCCCCGCCCTGCGCCGGCAGCTCAGAGGCCCCAGGCGATAGGAGCCTCACGCGCGGCGAGACCTCGCACGGGCGGGGTCGGGTGCCGGGGGCGTCCAGGGCGGTCAGAGCTTGAAGGAGTCGCTGGCGAGCCTGCGGACACGGTCCTCGTCGACGAGGTGACCGAGGCCTGGCTGGGTCAGCGGCACCGCGACCACGCCGCCGGACGCCCCCACGGGCGGGGTCACGATCTGGGCGCTGCGCGGCGGCTCGGTCACGTCGCTGGGCAGCGTGCATCCCGGCAGGCTCGCCACGGCCACGGTGGCCGCCCGGGCGAGGCCCGTGCCCCTGCCGCCGGCCGCGGTGATGTCCCATCCCGCCGCCACCGCACGATCATGCGCGAGCCGCACGGCACGAAGCGACCCGAACCTGGACGGGCGGAGCAGGAGCGCGCTCCCCGCCCGCGCCGCGATGGCCTCCTCCAGAGCCGCCACCGAATGGACCTCGATCGCGACCAGCGAGGAGACCCGCTCCTGAAGGTCGGCGTGAAGGTCGAGATCGGCGGCGGCGTCCGGCCCGCCGAAGGGCCGTTCGATCGCCGTCACACCGTAGGATTCCAGCGCCTCGAGGGCCGTGGTCTCGGTGTAACCGCCGCGCCCGTCCACGGCGAGGGCCAGGACGGGGTACGCCTGGCGTACGGCCCGAACCGGCTCGACATCCCAGCCGGGGTGCACGTCAAGGGTCACATGGGCATACCCGGCGCATACGTGGCGGTTGACCCGGGCGACCATGGCGTCCAGGGACCGCTCGGCCGGGAGCCGCACGGTCGCCATCACGGACGTACGGGTGCCACCGAGAGCGTGAGCCAGCGGGACTCCCCGCATCCGGGCCCACAGGTCCCAGCAGGCGAGGTCGACGGCCGTGCCGCCGGGGATGGTGCCCAGTTCGTCGGGATGCTCCCAGTCGACGCCCAGGAGGGCGGGGAGCGACTCCTCTAGCGTGGTCCAGGTCTTCGCGACCAGCTGATCGCGCTCGCCCTCAGCCCTGCCGCGAACGGCCTCGCCCGCCTCATGGGCGCCCGCGTCATAGGCCGCCTCGTCGTGAGCGGCCCTGTCACGGGTGCCCGCCGTCTCATCGGTCCCATGGGCGGACCCGCCAAGCCTCGCGGTTCCCGGCGCCCCCGCGCGGTGCGACCGGCGATCCGGGGACTGCACGACCTCGCCCCATCCCGTCATGCCCCCGTAGTCAGTGAGCTTGACCAGGATGCTCTCCGGACGCCTGCCATAGGGCAGCACGAGCCGGAAGACCTCTAGCTCACGGACACGTGGCATGGAACCCCCATCGTCGGACACCTGCCCTTCCATGGTGCCCGCTCCGCGGATCTGGTCCAAACTCGGCCGGTGAACGCGGGATTCCACCACCTCCCTATAGGGCCTATCCGCGTCCCGTCTGACCGTTGGGGCGTCCTCAGCGCTGGACTCGGCCGGCGACCAAGGGACCGAGGGTGGCCTGGGTGGCGATCAGCCCGAAACAGGCCAGGTAGACCCACCAGGCGGTGTCGAGCCCGGCGAAGACCGCGCCGGTCACAGCGATGATCACCACCGAGAAGACCGACTCCCCGATCTGCAGCGAGGAACTGTTCCTGCCTTCCTCCCCCGGCTCGGAGAGCTCCAGCGTGAGCACCGACAGCGTCGGATAGACCAGGCCGATGCCGAAGCCGGCCATCAGCCACGCGATGAGACCGACCAATATGGGGACCGCGTCGAAGACCAGCAGCGCGGTGCCCGCGATGCCGAACGCCAGCAACGCGGTGCCGCACCGCAGCAGCGACTTGCGGTCGTACTGCTTGCGTCCCTGGATCCACGACGCGAACGACCAGCTCAGCGCCGACCCGGTGAGGAAGAGGCCCGCCTGGGTCGGGCTGAGCCCGCGTTCACCGATCAGCATCAGGGGCACGAACACGTCGGCGGCGAAGGACGCGCCCGCGGCGAGCCCGCGCAGCAGCACCACAGTGGGGAATCCCCGCGCCGCGCGCATCGTGCCGGGGGGCAGCAGCCGCGGAAGGGCGAACGCCAGAACAGCCAGCCCCACGACGAGCAGGACGAGCCCGCGCCCGCCCAGCCCGCTGCCGTACTGCAGGAGCGCGGCGCCGGCCGCCACCACCCCGCCCCACGCCAGCCGGGCCCCGAATCCCGCCCGGGAAGGGACGGTCTCGGCGCGGCCGTCCCGCGGCACGGCGGTGGCCCGCCCGGCGAGCCCTCGCCACAGCATGACGGCGGCGGGAGCGACGATAATGGAGATGCCCAGGAAGATCCACCGCCAGCCGATGTGCTCGACCACGGCGCCGGTGATCGCCGGGCCCACGATGGAGGGAAGCACCCACGCCGCCGCCAGCAGCGAGAAGACCCTCGGGTGCATCACCGACGGGTACACCTGCGCCACCAGGACGTACAGCGCCACCGAGAACAGGCCGCCACCGATGCCCTGGACGAACCGGCCGATGATCAGGACGTGCATCGTGGGCGCGAATCCAGCGATGAGCAGCCCCGCCACGAACCCGGCGACCCCGGTCCACAGTGGCGCCACCGGTCCGCGTACATCGCTCCACCGGCCACCCGCGACCGTGGCGATCACGCTGGCCGCCATCGACCCGCTAAAGGCGAGCCCGTACAGGGAAAGCCCGCCTAACTGCCGGGCCACCACGGGCATGGCGGTCGCCACGGCCAGGTATTCGAATGCGAGGAGCAGGACGAGGGCGACCATGCCGGCGCTCAACGCCCGATACGGACGGCTGAGCACGCCGGGTGGTCGTCCGGGAGGAGAATCGATCACTGCGGAGGACACCTGCCCCAAGCTACGGCCCCCCTTCACCTCCGGCATCAGCCCCCCACCTCCGACTTTGGTCCTAGACCACAACCGTGACCACGTCGAAGGAACCCGCCCGACGACGGATCGTCACCTATGTGGCGCGGATCGACAGGGTGCGTTCGGCCCATTGGGCGATGTCGCGGCGTTCGATCGCGGCGGCCATGAGGCCGGGGAAGGCGTCGGGGGTGCAGGCGAACGCCGGGACGCCGAGTGCGGCCAGCGCCTCGGCGTTGTCACGGTCGTAGTGGGGCTGCCCCTCGTCGGAGAGGGCGAGCAGCACGATGACCTGCACTCCGGCCGCCGTCATCGCGGCCGCCCTGCGCAGCATCTCCTCCCGTACGCCGCCCTCGTACAGGTCGCTGATCAGGATGAAGATGGAGTTCGCCGGACGGGTGATCAGCCCCTGACAGTAGGCGATGGCGCGGTTGATGTCGGTGCCGCCGCCCAGCTGGGTGCCGAACAGCAGCTCCACCGGGTCGTGCAGCTGGTCGGTGAGGTCGACCACGCTGGTGTCGAAGACCACCAGCGAGGTGCGGAGCGAGCGCATCGAGGCCAGCACGGCCCCGAAGACGCTGGAGTACACCACCGAGGCCGCCATCGAACCGCTCTGGTCGATGCAGAGCGTGACCTCACGGATCACCGCCCGCTGCCTGCGGGCATACCCGACCAGCCTGGACGGGACGATGGTGTTCCTCTGCGGCAAATAGTTCTTGAGGTTGGCGCGGATCGTGCGGTCCCAGTCGATGTCGGCGACCCGGCGCGGCCGGTGGGTGCGGGCCGACCGGTCGAGCGCCCCGGTGATGGCGGTCCTGGTGCGCTGTGCCAGCCTGCGCTCGAGATCGGCCACGACTTTCCTGACGACCGCCCGCGCCGACCGCCTGGCGGTCTCGGGCATCACCCGGTTGAGCGAGAGCAGCGTGCCGACCAGGTGGACGTCGGGCTCCACGGCTTCGAGCATCTCGGGTTCGAGCAGCAGGCGGGTGAGGTTCAGCCGTTCGATGGCGTCCTTCTGCATCACCTGGACGACCGTCGAGGGGAAATAGGAACGGATGTCCCCGAGCCACCGCGCGACCCGCGGGGCCGAGGCGCCGAGGCCCGCGCCACTCTGAGTGTCGCCGCCTCCGCCCTGGCCCTCGCCGGATCCGCGCCCGCTGTTGTAGAGCGCGGCGAGGGCCGCGTCCATCTGGGCGTCATTGCCGCCCAGCGCGCACCCCGTCCCGTCGGCGTCCCCACCCAGCACCAGCCGCCATCTCCGCAACCGCTCATCCATCAGCCGCTCATCCATCAGCCACTCCCATCCGCGACCACCAACCCCGGCCACCCACAACCACCGCCCCCTCGCCGTCGACCGCCCACCGCCGATCAAACGCCGAACACCCACGGGGCGCCTCCGGACCGGCACCCTCCCCGCTCGACCCCCGGTGAGGCCCCGGCCCATCCGCCGTACAGCGAGCCGGCCGGCGCATCACGGGGCTCCCAGGATGGTGAGCACGGTCCGCACGGCCGGTGCCGCGCGGGCGGTGTCGGCTTCGGCGGCGGTGGTCCTCCTGGCCTCGCCGGAGGAGACGCGCCCGCCGATGGCCCGGCGCTCGGGCGGGGCGAAGGCCCCGAAGGTACGCCGGAGCAGGGGCAGCACGTCGACGAACGCTTCCCCCGTCAACCCCGTCAGCCATGTGTCGATCAGGCCGAGCAAACCCGCGTCGTGGACGAGGAGAAGGCCGCTGCCGGAGAGGAACCCCTCCACCCAGGCCGCCGCCTGCGCGGGAGGGGTGCCCGCCGACATCGACCGGGACATGCGCAGCGCAACCTCCTCGGCAGGGATCGTGCCCGCGTCGAGCAGGATGCGAGTCAGCCTGCCGCCGATCAGCCCGTGCAGGTCGCGACGTTCGGCGACGCCCCGCAGGGATTCGAGCCAGCCTTCCCTGCCCGACTCCAGCAGGCCGACCGAGGCGTGCACCGCGTCCACGTGACCCAGCATCTCCCTGGCCGAGTCGTCGTCCAGCCCGGTGACCGCCACCGAGAGCCCCGCGCGGATACGGCTGAGCAGCGACTCCACGATCACCGACAGCCCCTTCGCCGGGGTGCCGCGGACGTCGCCGTACCGCTGCGCGCGGACCAGCGCGGGAAGGGCCGCCATCAGGTGGGTGACGTCGCTGTCGAGTGCCGCCCTGGTGGAGATCGAGGCCAGGACATGGGGCAGGGCCTCCGGCAGGTCGGCGAGCAGGCACCGCTCCGCCACGCCGGTGAGCTCGGCCAGCGTCCTCGGTGACGACGGACCGGCCGGCCCGGGCCCCGCGTGCCGGGCCGAACGTCCGGATCCGAGGTCGACGAGCTCCCGCACCCGCGCGGTGGCCGCGGCCGGGACGGTGGTGCCGTACGCGCTCGCCTCGATCAGGTCGATGTCGAACTCCGGGCGCCACTCCAGCGTCCAGGATTCGCGGAAGGTGCCCTTGCCGCGCGCCTCGCGTGGCGAACCCCATGCCACGCCGATCAGGCCCAGCCGGTGAAGCAAGCGGCTGCGGTCGAGGTCGAGGGGTTTGCGCAGGTCGAGGTCGACATCGCGTTCGAGCGCCTCGGGCCGTAGTTTCAGCCGTCGCTGCCTGTCGCGCAGGTCGCGCTGGAGCGGGACCATCGGCGTGCTGTCGGGAACGCGCCCGAGCCGCTCCCCCACGACCATGCGCCGCTGGATCAGCTCCACCGGCAGCTCGTCGCCCTCGCAGAGCACCGCCCGCACGGCCTCGGTGACCTCCCCCAGGCCCGCCAGGGGACGGCCCCGCACCACCGCGAGACCGTCGGCCAGCCGAACGGCCTCGATGACATGGGCGGAGGAGACCGGCAGGTCCTCATCTCGCAGGACCCTCGCCGCCGCCGCGAGCCAGCGCTCGATCGGACGGTCGGGCGCGGCGAACAGATGGTCGTACCAGCCGGGCGAGGTGATGCCGGCGCCGTAACCGCTCCAGGAGGCGAGCCTGCCGTATGTCCACGGCACCCAGGTCATCTCCACCTTGACCTTGGGGAGCCCCTTGAGAAGGCGGTCGTCGGGCGCTGCCGGGCCGAGCTCGCGCAGCGCCGGGACGTGCCAGGCGCCGCACACCACCGCGATGCGCCGGTAACCGTCCTTGAAGGCGGTGCGCATGGTCCTGCGCATGTGCGCCTCGCGCCGGGCCTCGTGCTCGTGCGGCGTGTACCCCTCCCTGACCGCCGCCATCGCCTCGGCGATCACCTCGAACGGCGTGTCGCCGCGGTGCTCGACGGCGTCATCCCACCATCGTTCCGGATCGTCGTAGCCGGCCGCCTTCGCGAGCTCCCCGATGGGATCGCGATGCACGACCGGCCCCTCGACCTCGCCACCCCCGCCCCCCTCAGACCGCGAACCACCAGGCTCGACCCCCCTGGCCCCCTCAGACCGCGAATCGGCAGGGTTGGTGCCTCTGGCCTCGGCCCCGTCAGGTCGGGAGCCGGCCGGCGCGGCATCGACGGTCTCGGCCTTGCCACGCCGGGAGTCGAGTGGCTCGGCGTCGACGGCCGGGAGGGCATCGCCGGGTGGCGGCGAGGCGGCGGCCTTCTCCGCGAGGCTGTGGGTCGCGGGCAGGTCGCAGAATCGGACGGGGACACCCGCGCGGATGGCGTAACGCATCGCCTGCCACTCGGGAGAGAACACCGCGAACGGCCAGAACGCCGCTCTCGACGGCTCTCCCGGCACGTGGGCCAGTAACGCGACGGGGGGTTCCATGTCGGGATCGGCGGCCAGCGCGACCAGCGCGTCAGCCTCGGGCGGTCCCTCGATGAGCACGATGTCAGGCCGCAGCCGCTCCAACTCGGCCAGCAAGGCCCGCGCGGACCCCGGCCCGTGATGCCGCACCCCAAGCACCGTGGACGACGGAACGGCGCCCTCCTCGCCGCCCACAAACCCCAACCCGGTCTGCGGCCCGTCAGGAGGCATCGCGGCAGGCCCGGTAGAAGTCGCGCCAGTCGGGGCGCTCGCGGACCACGGTCTCCAAATACTCCTGCCAGACGACGCGGTCGGACACCGGATCCTGGATCACCGCGCCGACGATGCCCGCCGCGACGTCACCGGCGCGGAGCACCCCATCGCCGAAGTGGGCGGCGAGGGCGATGCCGCTGGTCACCACTGAGATCGCCTCGGCGGTGCTGAGCGTGCCGCTCGGCGACTTCACGGTCGTACGGCCGTCGGCCGTCACACCGGATCGCAGCTCACGGAAGACCGTGACGACCCGCCGGATCTCCTCCATGCCGGTCGGCGTGGCCGGCAGCTCAAGGGAACGCCCGAGCTGGACGACCCGCCGCGAGACGATGTCGACCTCCTCCTCGGCGGTGGCGGGAACCGGCAGAACGACCGTGTTGAACCGCCGCCGCAGGGCGCTCGAAAGCTCGTTGACACCCCGGTCACGATCGTTGGCCGTGGCGATCACGTTGAACCCCCGGGCCGCCTGGACCTCCTGGTTCAGCTCGGGAATCGGGAGCGTCTTCTCGGAGAGCACCGTGATCAGGGCGTCCTGCACGTCGGAGGGCATGCGGGTGAGCTCCTCCACACGGGCGAGCCGCCCCTCGGCCATGGCGCGCATCACCGGGCTGGGTGTCATCGCGTCACGAGAGGGCCCCTCGGCGAGCAGCCGCGCGTAGTTCCACCCGTAGCGGATCGCCTCCTCGGCCGTGCCCGCAGTGCCCTGGACCAGCAGCGTCGAGTCGCCGCTGATGGCCGCGGCGAGGTGCTCGGACAGCCAGGTCTTGGCGGTGCCTGGCACGCCGAGCAGCAGCAGCGCCCGGTCGGTCGCGAGCGTGGCGACGGCCACCTCGACGATCCGGCGAGGGCCGATGTACTTGGGGGTGATCTGGTGGCCGTCGCCCAGAAGGTAGGTGGTCACGGCCCAGGGCGACATCTTCCAGCCCGGAGGCCTCGGCCGGTCGTCGGACTTGGCCAGGATCGCCAGCTCGTCGGCGTACTGGTCTTCCGCGTGCGGACGCAGAACGGTCATATCGGATTCAGCTCGCTCTCGCGTAATGGGCCCGGAGGATGGTCGTCGTAGGAGATGAGTGCTCATGGGCGGGGCTCCAGCTCCGCGAGCATGTCGAAGCGGAACCGTAGCGTCGCGGCCACTTCCTGGACGGGCGGCTCGGGTGAGAGCCGTGCCGCGACCTCGTGCATGGCCGGATCGACACGCTCGCCGGCGAGACGCACCAGCTCGCCGAGGTTCCACGGCTGACGCCCGGCCGTGTCGAGGATCTTCTCCAGCACGGCCTTGGCCAGCGCGGCTCCCCAAGGGGCGGGGACCCCGCCGAGCATCATGATCAGCTGGCCGTCCACGGGCTGGTCGTGCACCAGCTCGGCCGCCTTGTCCGCGCGCTCGGCAGGGGGAAGGACCGCGAGCAGGTCGGTGAGCGGCTCGACGGCGAAGAGGGCGCGCGCCCAGGTGGGATCGTTCTGCAGGACGGCCGCGCGCTCCCAGCCGAGCCTCACCTCCCGCGACCACTCACCGATGTTGAGCGCGACGATCTGTTTCGCCGTGCGGCCGAAGTGGTGCGTCCAGAACGTGAGCGGCGTGTGGGCGACGAGCTGCTGCAGCCACCAGCTCCGCTGGCCCGTGCCGCCGGGGGCACGGGAGCGGACCCCGTCGCGCTCCATCGCGCTGTCACAGGCCCGCGGCGGGTCGGCCCGCAGCCGGTCGCCGGCCAGGCTCAGGCACCGCGCCGCCCGCTCGGCCATCCTGTGGCCGAGCCGTGACTCGGGAAGCCTGGTCAGCAGGTCGGCTGCCTGTCTTCTGACCTCGCGCCTGCGGTCGTCGAGCACGGCCTCCAGGAACGGCTCGTCGGCCATCGACAGACCGTCGGCCATGGCGAGGATGAACGCCGCTCGGTCTTCCGGTGACTCCTGCTCCCAGCCTCGCCGCAGCAGAGCCCGCGCCTTCGCCGGATCGACGGCCCGTAAGCCCCGAAGGTAGGAGAGACGGTCGCCCCTCGTGCCGAACTCCCACAGATGATGCGTCTCGACCTCTTCCTCCTCACCGGGGCCCCCCGAATCCGATGGATCCCCCGGATCCACAGAACTCCCAGAACCCGGAGAATTGTCCAACTCCCCAGAACTCGCCAGACCGCCGGAACCCGCGGCATTCTCAGAGCCCCCAGAACCACCGGAACCCCTTGGCCCGCCGGAATCGTTCGAGTGGGTGGCACCCTTCGCCCCGGAAGACCCCGAAGGACCGGTGGAACCGGTCTCAGCCAAGGGGTCTGAACCCGTCGATGCGGACAGACCGGTGCCCATATGGACGGTCGCCTCCTCCAGGACATACGCCCAGGAAGGGTTGAGCCTGGCGAGCCAGCGGCCTCTGGCACCCGCCAGCACCCCGATGGGCGCCCGCAGCGACCGGTCTCGTGCGCCGTGATCAAGCACCCGGGGCACGAGCTTCGGCGGCAGCCGGTACCCCCGGACGGCGGCGGCCTCCAGCCACTCGGGAAGCAGGCGCGGGTGCTCGCCGTCGAGGATGCGGCCCACACGCTCCCCCGCCGCACGAGGGACCAGCGGCTGCTCCTCGGGAGGCGCGGCAGGCAGCGGCTCGCCCCTATGGAGCCGCTGCCCTGCCCGCGCCCCGACGGTGTGCGCCGCGGCCTGCCCCAGAAGGCCGGGCACGGGACGCCGGTCTGTGCCGACCAGCGCCGCCGACACCAGTCGCTCCCACTCCTCGACCGTGATCACGACACCACCCGGCCTTCCTCGACCAATGTCGCGGGCGGGCGCGAGCCGCGCGGCGTCCACCCGGCGGCCATGGTCACCGCGGTGATCACAGCACCACCACCTGCCCCTCCTCGTCCCAAGTGGTCAGCGGGCGCAACCCACGCGGCGTCCACTCAGCGGCCACGGTCACCGCGTGGCCTCCGGAAACGGCCAGCAGCCGCCAAGGGAGACCGGCCGATGGGCGCAAGGGCATGCCCTCCACCGCCGGCGGATCGTCAGCGGCCCCCTGAAGCTCAGAGGCCCCCTGACGCGGGGACGCGTCGGCGAGGAGCCAGAGGTCTCCCCGCCTGGCCGGGATGACCGGGCCCAGCACCACGGGCCAGGAATCCAGCCACGGATCGCCTTCGAGCGCGGCGGCCACCTCCGCAAGCGCCGCGCGCACCCCGACGCCCGCCGGAGGCCATGCCGGCACCCCGCCGTGGCGGACGGCCACCAGCGCTCGCAACGGGGACCCACCGGGATAGAAGGCCAGATCGGCGTCGATCGAGGTGCCGGTGACGAGCGAGGCGTCGAGAGCCTGGCCGGCCGGTGCGAACGAGAGCACCAGGGCGGGCCTGCCGCTGGCGCGCCCGCGCAGCCAGACGCGGCGGGAGACGAGGCGGTCCTGCTCCTCGTCGCGCCGGCCGAGCACATCCCAGTGGTCGCGCACGGTGTGCCCCGCGAGCACCTCGTCGCGTGACGTCGGGAAGCCCACGCGCGACCGGATGGTCTCGCGAAGGGGCGCGGGCAGCTCACTCGCGCGGCGGTAACCGACGGCGAGCAGGTTGAGCAGGCCGTACTCCCCGAGGAGGCGAGCCGGCCAGTCTTCCTCGGCCAGCACCCGGGGCAGCCGGGAAACGGCCGCCGCGGCTCCGGGCGCCTGAGCGTCCACCAGGCGCCTGGTCAGCTCCTGCCACTGGGCGGGCGAGCTCTGCCGCGCTCCGGCCAGACCCTGCCCGATCTGGTCGGCCAGCCACCGCTCGAGCTCAGACAGGCCAGTGGCGACCCGCTCCTCTCGCTGGGCCGCGCGCCGGTCGGACGCGGCGCCGTCGCCCGAACCGGCCTCACGCCGCTCGGCCGCACCCGGCTCGGAAGGCGAGGGCTCATCGCCCGGCGCGGAGGCGGTGGTGGCGGCCCTGGCTGCGCGGACGCGACGCTGGTCGAGCCACTCGGCGACCCAGGCGGGTGGGGCCTCGGCCGGTGACACCCCGTCGGCCGACCAGAGCAACAGCAGGCCGAGCGCGTGCTTGCAGGGGAACTTCCTGCTCGGGCAGTTGCACCGGTAGGCGGGCTCGCTCAGGTCGACGCACGCGCGGTAGGGCGATGAGCCGCTGCCCTTGCACTCTCCCCAGAGCACGTCGGGCGCGCTGCCCAAGGCCGACCACTTGGCCGGCGCGCTCACGCTCTGCGCACCCTTCTGGGAAGAGGCGTCGGGGGCGAGCGCGAGCACTTGATCACGGCTCCAACGTTCGATCACGACCGGCACACTATCGGCGCCCTCTGACAAAAAATCCGGCCCTCACGCAGGCTCGCGAACCCTCGCCCGGCTCGCTGCGCCCCGGGACCGGAGCAAGACCGAACGGCGGCGGACTCCCGTCGATCCCGGATCCGGACGTGCGGCGAATCACCGCGGGCGCCCGGCCCGCGGACGTGAGCCGTCCACGACCGTGAGCGACCCCAGCCGTGAGTCATCCGCGTGGCATAAGATCGGCGGCGTGTTCCTCATGACGCTCGGTGACTATCCGGACGGCCCCTCGGTGTTCGCCTCCGATGACGCCGAGGCGTTGCGCATCGCCAACCACACCATGACCGGGCCAGAACCGGCCGTCGCCGTGGGCGATGACGGGCGGGTCAGGTTCCTGCGGCGCGACGTGACAGGGGCCTTCATCAGCGTCCAGGAGCGTCCGGCGGTCGCCGAGGCGCTGGAGCTGCTCCCCCACCCCGAGGGCGGGTGGTACCGCGAGACGTGGAGGACCGCCGCCGACTTCGAGCCTCCCGGGTACGGCGGGGTACGACAGAGCGCCACCGGCATCTACTTCCTCCTCCAGCCGGGCGAGGAGTCGGTGTGGCATGTGGTCCGCTCCGACGAGGTGTGGTTCTGGCACAGAGGTGGCTCGCTGACCCTCCTGCTCGGAGGCACGGGCGAGCGGCCGTACGGCACGGGCGAGCAGGGCGGTGGCACCGGCGAGCAGGCCGGTCACGCCGGCGAGCAGGGCGATGGCGGCGGCGAGCAGGACGGTGACACAGGTGATCACCGGGAGCACGGCGTCCAGACGATCACGCTCGGGCCCGGCGTGGAGAACGGCCAGGTCCCGCAGGCTCTCGTGCCGGCCGGCACCTGGCAGGCCGCGTACCCGGCGGGGGCGGAGGGGGTCCTGGTGAGCTGCGTGGTCTCCCCCGGTTTTGATTTCGCCGACTTCCGAGCCGTTTGACGCCGGACGCGCTTTCACGGCGTTTTCCAAAAGCCGTCGCCCGTATTAAATTCACGTGAACACCGTTGACACCGGTGATTCACGCACCCACTATCTCTGTGTCAGATATTCCGCTGATTACCCGAGGTGGCCGTGCGGTTGCCACGAGTGAAAGCCGAGCACCGGCCGCACAGGATCGCAGACGGCAGGGTACGCATCGGCGGATCCATTTACGGCGTCGCCGCTGAAATCGCCGATCCGGACGGTTTCGCGTGGGCCGCGCTGGCCGCCATGGACGGCACGCGCGCGCCGGAGGAAATAGCGGCCCTGCTGCGTGGCGCGTTCCCCGTGCTCACGGACGCGGGCGCGACCGCGATAGTGGACCTCCTGGTGAATTCCGGATACGTCGAGGACGCGTCGGCCGGGCCGCCCGACGAGCTGAGCCCGGCCGAGCAGGAGCGGTACGCAAGGAACATGGCGTTCTTCCGCCGGGTCGACCTGACCCCGCGCGCGCACGGGTGGGAGGCGCAGCTCCGGCTCAAGCGTTCCCGGGTGCTCGTCCTCGGGCTCGGCGGCACGGGCAGCCACGCGGCCTGGGCGCTCGCGGCCTGCGGCGTCGGCACGATCCACTGTGTCGACCGTGACGTGGTCGAGCTGTCCAACCTCACGCGGCAGGTCCTCTACCGCGAGGCGGACATCGGGAGCCCCAAGGCCGAGGTCACGGTCGCGAGGCTCACCGAGGTGAACTCCTGCCTCGACATCACCGGAGAGAACCGCTCGATCGAGTGCGAGCGTGAGCTGGCCGAGCTCGTCGCCGGCTTCGACGCGCTCGCCCTGTGCGCCGACGAGCCTCGCGGTCGCGAGGGCATCCGCGTCTGGGCCAACCGGGCGTGCGTGGCGGCGGGCATGCCGTGGGCGGTCGGCGGCTACAGCGGCCCCCTGGTCAGCGTGGGCGCCTTCACCCCCGGCGGCCCCTGTTACGAGTGCCTGAGCGCGGGCATCGAGGCGACCCTGCCTCCCGGGGTCCCCGTCGACCTCGGCGGCCCAGGAGTGATCGCCACGTCCGCCGGGGTGTCCGGCCACCTCACCGCCCAGGCGATCATCTCGCTGGTGACGGGGATTCCCGCCCTGCCGGGGGGCTACGTCACCGGGGTCAACCTGGTCGCCCCAGACCAGCACGTCTACGCACGCCATCCGGCCGCGCCCGACTGCCCCGCGTGCGGTGCCTTCCAGGCGAGGGGGGAGCCCGCCGTCACGGC
>NZ_JBFBIK010000081.1:0-33617 GCF_040685555.1 Sphaerisporangium sp. NPDC088356 | reverse complement strand
CCCGCGGCCGGGTCCGGGTGCGCGAGCGCCCGGACCCGGCTCAGCTCGTGATGTCGCGGCCGGAGAAGCGGCCCCAGGCGATCGAGCCGAACACCACCGCGTAGGCGGCGAAGACGAGCAGCCCGTGGCCCATGACGTCGGTCGCTATCGGATCGCGCAGCGCCCCGTCGAAGGAGCCCCACCAGGAGGTCAGAAGGTACGGCTGGACCGGCGCGAGCTGCGGGATCACGCCGAGGACCTGGGTGAACACCACGGTCACGACGGTCGCCGCCACGGCGCCGATGGGCACCTCGGTCAGCGTCGAGACGGCGAGGCCGACGGCCCCGAGCGCGGCCATCCCCGCGGCGCTGTAGCCGGTGACGATCAGGACGCGCAGCAGCCCGTCCACGAGCGGGATCGTCGTCCCCGACAGCAGCGTGACCGGCCCCACCGGGAACAGGGCGAAGCCCGTGATCAGCGCGGCGACCGCGACGACCGCGCAGGCGGCCAGCCCGAAGACGGCCACGTTGGCGAACTTGACCGCCAGCAGCCGGGTGCGCCCGGCGGGGGCGGTGAGCAGGTACCGCAGGGTGCCGCCGCTCGCCTCGCCCGCGACGGCGTCCCCGGCGACGACCGCGACGGCCAGCGGGATCAGCAACTGGACCAGCAGCACCAGCGCCACGAAGGTCAGCATCAGCCCGTTCCCGGCCACCTGCGTGATGAGCGACGGCGCGTCACCGTCGCCGCCCACCACGCGGAGCACGATGCCGATCACCACCGGGACGATGGCCAGCACCGCCAGCATCGCGATGTTGCGCGGCCTGCGAAAGGTGAGCCCGAGCTCGGAGCCGAGCAGCCGCACCGCCGCGCGCACCGCGCCGGGGCTCGCGGGCACGGCCACGGCCGCCTCCGGCTCGGCGGGGCGCGGGAGCGCGCGCGCCGTTGTCGCTGTTTCTGCCGATCTAACCGTCGACATCGAATCCCTCCCCTGTCAGGCCGACGAACAGCTCTTCGAGACTGGGCCGCAGGACGGCGAAGCCGCGTACGGAGACCCCGTCCCCGACCAGCTCGGCGACGACGTGCTCCGGCGCGACCGCGCCGAGCTCGGCCGTGACCTCGTCCAGCCCGGTGCGCACGTCGGCGAGCCCGAGGTTGTTGAGCACGGACGCGGCCTGGGCGGTGTGCGGGCTCTCCACGCGCACGCGCGGGGCGTGGCCGTCGCGCAGCTCGGCGATCGGCCCCTGGGCGACCAGGCGGCCGGTGCGCATCACGCCGACGTGGCTGCACATCTGCTCGACCTCGGTCAGCAGGTGGGAGGAGACGAAGACGGTGGTGCCGTCGGCCGCGATGTCCTTGATGAGCGACCGCACCTCCCTGGTGCCCTGCGGGTCGAGCCCGTTGGTCGGCTCGTCCAGCACGAGCAGCTCGCGCGGGCCGAGCAGCGCGGCGGCGATGGCGAGGCGCTGGCGCATGCCGAGGGAGTACGCCCGGTAGCGCTTGCCGGCCGCCGCGCCGAGCCCGACGCGGTCGAGCGCCACGCCGACGCGAGCCCGCACCGTACGGGGGTCGGCCGTTGGGTCGGCGGCGTCGTACCGGCGCAGGTTCGCCTCTCCCGACAGGTACGGGTAGAAGGCGGGGCCCTCGACGAGCGCGCCCACCTTCGGCAGGGCGGCGCCGAGCCCGGCGGGCATCGGCCGCCCGAGCACCTCGCAGCCGCCGCTGGTCGGGTTCATCAGGCCGAGCAGCATGCGGATCGTCGTGGTCTTGCCCGACCCGTTCGGGCCGAGGAAGCCGAAGACCGAGCCGCGCGGCACGGCCAGGTGGAGATCGTCGACGGCGACCTGCCCGCCGCGGAAGCGCTTGGTGAGCCCGCGCGAGACGATCGAGCAGCCGTCCGTGGAGACCGTGTCCGAGGCCGGGTACGGGACCCCGCGAGGGGGCGCCGCCTCGTGCGCCCCCTCCCCCGTCATCGTCGTCATCACTTGCGGCCGGCCGCCTCTGCCAGCGCCTCGGGCGTCACGGCGCCCACCAGCAGCCTGCCGTCGTCGGTGATCAGCGCCGACACGAGCTTGCTCTGGATGACCCTGCCGCTACCCCAGGGCCCGGAGACCTGCTTGGCCGACTTGAGCAGCGAGTCGACGACCTTGGTGGGGTCGCCGTTGTCCCACTTGCCCCGGCCGCCCGTCGCGGGCTTGCGCAGGTCGGCGAGCGAGAACGGCACCTCGGCCACGGTGGTCCAGCCCGCGCCGATGGTGCGGACCCCCTTGGCGCCCTTCCCGGGGGCCTGCCCGCCTGCTTCCATGCCCTTCTCCGCGCTCGGCGCGCCCTCGGCGCCGAGCGTCTTCTCCTCGACCTTCGCGCCGGCCGGCGGGGTGAACGCGAAGTTCTCCGGAGCGGGCGCCGAGAAGCTCACCTGGGTGAAGCCCACTTCGAACGCGGGCTCGGAGGCGCCCTTGGAGAAGACCTGGACGCGCAGCGGGATGTAGTTCTCCCCGTCGAGGGCGAGCTTGACCTGCTTGACCAGGGACGAGGTGTCCTTGGGCGTGAGGACGAGCTGGTAGGCGGCGCGGCCCGCGACGTGCTGGCCGTTCTCGACGGTGATCGCGGTGCTCGCGTCCGCCGCCTTGAGCACCTGGGCGGCCACCTCGGCCGGGGTCGTGGCGGTGGGCATCGCGGAGTGCGCGGCCTCGGCGCCGTCGGCGCTACCGGCCCTGGTGCCCTGCGGCACCTTGTAGCGCGTGGCGGTGTTCATGTCGCTCTGCCACACCCAGGCCTCGCCGCTGCCCGTGCGGATGACGTCGGTCTCGCTCATGGGTCCGGGCAGGGCGAGCCGGAGCCGGCCGTCGCCCCCGTACCAGACCTTGAGCGTGTGGGAACCGGACAGCAGGGACATCGGCGAGCTGCTCGACCCCCCGGGCAGGGGCAGGGCCGGCAGGCCGAGGGAGGCGGTCTCCACGACGGTGCCGGACATCGCGGGCGGCGCCTGCTGCCGCGCGGTCTTCGCGACCTCCGCGAGCAGCTGCCCGGCGGTGCGGTCGGGGAGGGAGGGATCGCCCTGGACGGCGGCGATGACCGGTGCCGCGCCGATCGCGGCTCCCACCACGGCGATGGCGGCGACCGGGACTCCCCACCTCACGGCGCGTGCTCTTCTGGACTGGGACGGCATGTCACTCCTCAACGGTAAGTCTTCTCGATCCGATACTCGGCAGACTGCATCCCGGTCCCTGTGCCGAAGCTGAGACAGCCTGAGAGGGTTCTCAGGCCCGGAGGCTTTCCGCAGCCGGCGGGGCCGGTGGCCGGGTGCCCGCTCTCAGGCGGGTCTCAGCCGGGACAGGCGAAGATGGGGGGACACATACGTTTTGGGGGGAGTCCGGATGCGCGTGCTCGTCGTGGAGGACGAGAGGCGGATGGCCGCCGCGCTGCGGCGCGGGCTGCAGGCGGAGGGTTTCGCCGTCGACCTGGCCCACGACGGCGAGGACGGCCTGCACCTGGCCCGCGAGGGCGACTACGACGTGGTCGTGCTCGACATCATGCTGCCGAGGCTCTCCGGCTACAACGTCTGCAAGCGGCTGCGGGCCGAGGAGAACTGGGTGCCCATCCTGATGCTGTCGGCCAAGGACGGGGAGTACGACCTGGCGGACGGGCTGGACCTCGGCGCCGACGACTACCTCACCAAGCCGTTCTCCTACGTCGTCCTGGTGGCCCGGCTGCGGGCCCTGTTGCGGCGCGGCGCCCGGCGCCGTCCCGCGGTGCTCCGGTCGGGGGACCTCACGCTGGACCCGGCGGGCCGCTCGGTCGCGCGCGGCGGCACCCCGATCGAGCTGACGCCGCGCGAGTTCGGCCTGCTGGAGTTCCTGCTGCGCCGGCCGGGCGAGGTCGTGTCCAAGACCGAGATCCTGGAGCACGTCTGGGACACCTACGACACCGATCCCAACGTGGTCGAGGTCTACGTGGGCTACCTGCGCAGGAAGATCGACGTCCCGTTCGGGCGCAACGCCCTGCAGACCGTGCGCGGGGCGGGTTACCGGCTGGTGGGCGATGGCGGCTGACCGGTCGCCGCTGGCCTGGTGGCGGCGCAAGAGCCTGCGCTTCCGGCTGACGGCCACGGCCTCGGCCGTCCTCGCGCTGGCGCTCGCGGCGGCGGCCTCGCTGCTGGTGGGCGTGCTCGGCCGTGCCCTGGTCACCTCCACCGACGAGGTGGCCTACCAGCGGGCGAGGGAGGTGGTCGCCCTGGCCGACGACGGGCGGCTGTCCGACCCCGTCGCGGTCTCGGACGGCACGATCATCCAGGTGCTCGACGACCGGGGCCGCATCACCCACATCACGCTCGGCGCCGACCGCCTGGTCCCCCTGGTGAGCGCCCGCGAGCGGGAAGAGGTGCCGCCCGACGGCCGCGGCCGGTTCGTGGACGGAAGCCCGTACGGCATTCCCGGCCCGCTGCGCGTGGTCGTCCTGCACGCCGACCACGGCAGGACGGTGATCGCCGCGCGGTCGTTCAAGGACGTCGCGGACAGCCTCACCGCGACCGTCCACATGCTGGCCGTCGGCACGCCCGTGCTGCTGGTCCTGCTCGGCGCCGCGAGCTGGCTGATCATCGGCCGCACGCTGCGGCCGATCACGGCGCTGCGCCGGGGCGCGGCGGAGATCAGCGGGACGGCCAGGGCGCGGCGGCTCCCTGTGCCAGAAGCGCGCGACGAGGTGCACGAGCTGGCGACCACGCTCAACGACATGCTGGCGCGGCTGGAGGCGGCCGAGGCCTCCCAGCGGGCCCTGATCTCGGACGCGGCCCACGAGCTGCGCAGCCCGCTGGCCAGCATCCGGCTTCAGCTGGAGGTCGCGCTCGGCCATCCGGAGGGGCAGGAGTGGCCGGAGACCGCGGAGGGCGTGCTGGAGGACACCCTGCGCCTCAGCCGGCTGGCCGAGGGGATGCTCACCCTGGCACGCCTCGACGAGCGGCGGCGCCCGGCCCGGTGGCAGCCCGTGGACCTCGGAGAGCTGGTCGAGGCGACCGCCGGCCGGTACGACGACACCGTGGTCAAGGTCGTGGCGGCGTCGCCGGCGGTCGTCGACGGCGACGCGCTGGACCTCGGGCGGGTGCTGGTCAACCTGCTGGACAACGCCGTACGGCACGCGAGCGCGCACGTCGGGGTGGAGCTGCGCGCGACGCGGGCGGAAGCGTTGATCACGGTGACGGACGACGGGCCGGGGATCCCCGAGGCCGACTGGGAGCGGGTGTTCAACCGGTTCACCCGGCTCGACAGTTCGCGCAGCCGCGACGACGGCGGGGCGGGGCTCGGCCTCGCCATCGTCCGCGAGACCGTCCGGGCCCACGGCGGCTCGGTCCACCTGGAGGACGCCTCCCCGGGGCTACGCGCCGTCGTGCGGCTGCCGCTCTCCCGTTCTTGATCCGCTCGTGCGGACGCGTGATGATCTAGTGCCCGTTATGTATGGGCTGGCGTGGTAATGTCCCTCGCCAATCGTGTACGTCACCCCTACGTCCGGCGCCACCGTGCCACCTGGCGCCACCCGTGCCACCAGTGCCACCCGTGCCAGCCCGTGCGACAAGGGAGAACCGCGTGCTTCCCGAGAACGGCCGTACGGCCGACGAGCTCCTCGCCGAGATCGCCCGGCTCAGGCGCGACGACCTGCCGGTGCGCGGCGGCAAGGTCACCGCGTACGTCTACGACACCGGGCGCCCCGAGGTGCACGAAGCCGCCGCGCGTGCCTACTTCGAGATGCTCGAAGTGAACACGCTGGACCCGACGGCGTTCCCGAGCATCGTCGCGATGGAGAAGCAGGTCGTCGGGGCGGTCGCGGAGCTTCTCGGCGGCGGCCCGCACACCCCGGGCATCTTCACCAGCGGCGGCACCGAGTCGATCATGCTGGCCGTTAAGGCCGCCAGGGACGCGCGTCCCGTCGCGGGGAAGCCGGGCATGGTGCTGCCGGTGACCGCGCACCCGGCGTTCCACAAGGCGGCGCACTATCTGGGGGTCGAGGTGGTGCCGGTGGCCGTGGACCCCGGAACGTTCCGGGCCGATCCGGCGGCCGTGGCGGCGGCGATCACGCCCGACACCGTGCTCGTCGTGGCGTCCGCCCCCTCCTACCCGCAGGGCGTGGTCGACCCGGTCACCGAGATCGCGGCGCTGGCGGCCTCGCGCGGGGCGCTGTGCCACGTGGACGCCTGCGTCGGCGGCTGGCTGCTGCCGTGGCTGGCGGAGGCGGGGGCGGCGGTCCCGCCCTTCGACCTGTCGGTGCCGGGCGTGACGTCCATCTCCTGCGACCTGCACAAGTTCGGCTACGCGCCCAAGGGCGCCTCGGTCGTGCTCTTCGCCGACCCCGCGCTGCGCCGCGCCGCGTACTTCGCCTCGGCCGCCTGGCCGGGGTACACGGTCATCAACACGACCGTGCAGAGCTCGAAGTCGGCGGGCCCGCTCGGGGGCGCGTGGGCGACGCTCAACGCGCTCGGGCGCGGCGGCTACCTCGACCTCGCCCGCAGCACGCTGGAGGCCACCCGCAGGCTCGTCGCGGGCATCGGCGCGATCCCCGGGCTGCGGGTGCTGGGCGAGCCGGAGTCCTCGCTGGTCGCGTTCACGGGAGAGGACGGCGTGGACGTGTTCGTGCTGTCCGACGAGGCGCGCAAGCTCGGATGGTTCCTGCAGCCGCAGCTTTCGTACGCGGGCATCCCCGCCAACCTGCACGTCACGGTCACCGGGGTCACCCTCGCCGGGGTGGACGCCATGCTGGAGGTGATCGCCGCGTCGGCGGCGGCCGCGAGGGACAGGGGGCCCGCGCCGATCCCCGAGGGGCTGACCGGGATCCTCGCCTCGCTCGACCTGGACGCGCTGGACGACGCGACGTTCACGGAGCTGGCCGCCTCGGTCGGCGTCCGGCTGGGCGGCGACGGCCGGCCGGAGATGGCGGTGGTCAACTCGGTGCTCGACGCCCTGCCGGCCGCGACCCGCGAGGCCATCCTCATCAGGTTCCTGTCGGTCATCTACACCTGAGCTCAGCCGCGCCGGAGCCGCTCGACCGTGGCGAGGGCGGCCCTGGCCGAGGCGGCGTCGTGGACGCGGAAGACCCGTGCCCCCTGCCAGGCCGAGACGGCCAGCGTGGCGAGGGTGCCCGCGTGGCGCTCCCCCACCGGGAGCCCGCCCAGCGCCTCTCCCACGAAGTCCTTGTTGGAGACGGCGACGAGCACCGGCCACCCTGTGGCGACCATCTCCGAGAGCCTGCGGCTGACCTCCAGCGAGTGCCAGGTGTTCTTGCCGAAGTCGTGCGCCGGGTCGATGAGGATCGCGTCCTCGCGCACGCCGGCCCGTACGGCACGGCCCGCGAGGCCGGCGGTGTGGGCGACGACGTCGGCCACCACGTCGTCGTAGGCGACGCGGTGCGGCCGGGTCCTCGGGGTGACGCCTCCGGCGTGGGCGCACACCAGCCCGATGCCGTGCTTGGCGGCGACCTCGGCCAGAGCGGGATCGGGACCGCCCCAGGTGTCGTTCAGCAGGTCGGCTCCGGCCTGGGCGACGACCTCGCCGACCTCGGCTCTCCAGGTGTCGACGCTGATCACCAGGTCGGGATGGGCGTGGCGCACGGCGGCCACCAGGTCGGCGACCCTGCGGATCTCCTCGGCGGCGTCCACGGTCTCACCGGGGCCCGCCTTCACCCCGCCGATGTCCACGATGTCGGCCCCGGCGCGGACCGCTTCGGTGACGGCGGACATCGCGGCGTCGAAGCCGAAGGTCCTGCCCTGGTCGTAGAAGGAGTCGGGGGTGCGGTTCACCACGGCCATGACGGCGAACTCGCCTGGCCGGAACTCGCGGTCACGCAGGCGCAGAGTATGCATCGCCGCAAGCGTACGCCAGCATCGCCGGACAGGGATCCGACGCCGCCGCACAGCGTCCCGGTGTCACGGGAACGCTCCAAAACGGCTCAGATCGCTGAACCGCTCTCGGCGACGGTAAGGAAGTCCTGCGCCATGCCCGGGAGGCGCTTGCGCGCGTGCACGAGCGCGATGATCCGGCGCAGCGGCGGGTCGAGGGAGCGGACCACCAGGCCCGCCCGCACGGCCTGCTCCGACATCCCCCGGTACCCGAGCAGGGAGGCCGAGGCGGACCGGATCATGGCCGGCCAGCCGCCGCGCTCGTCGGTCTCGGCGGCCACGACCGGGCGCACCCCGTAGGTGGTGAAGAGCTGGTCGAACTCCCTGCGGCGGGCGCTGCCCGGCAGCGGCAGCACGAGCCTCATGCCGTTCATGCGGATCATCGGGATCGACTCGGGGAGGTCCAGCCCGGGAGGCGAGATCAGCACGATCTCCTGCCGTTCGAGCGGATGGCTGACCAGGTCGGCCGGCACGGGCAGGTCGGTCAGCCCGAGGTCGGCGCGCTGCTCCCGGATGGCGTTCACGACACCGTCACGGCCGTCACACCGAACGATTTGCACGCGTACGCCCGGATGCTCGGAGACGTAGGAGGGAAGTAGGCGGCCCGCCAGCCCCGGCTCCAGGCTCGGGGGCGAGGCGATGCGCAGCTCGCTCGCCCCGGAATGCGTGTGCGTGGCGAGCGCCTCGATCTCGTGGACGGCGTCGAGCGCCTCCTTGGCGAGCTTGACGACGCGGCGGCCCTGGGCCGTCACGACGACTCCCCGGCCCGAGCGAGCGAAAAGGGTCATGCCGAGCTCACGTTCGAGGTCGCGAATCGCGCGCGAAAGCGCGGGCTGCGCGATGTAAAGCGATCTGGCCGCGTCGGTCATGGTGCGGTGCTCCGCAGTGGCGACCACATAACGGAGCTGCTGCAGATTCATGGAATCGAAGCTAGGGCAGAGGGGCTCGGCGAATCCGGAACATCGCAGAGATCACCTTGGATGATTTCAGAATGTAACCAGATACCGCTACTTCCGTGACTACTGGGAATTCAGTGCAGTTATGCCCAAAATGCTCCAGAATGTGGATCTTGTGACTGGGGAGTCGTCTCGGCCTTCTGAGGCCGGGAAAGGGGGCGCACGGAATGGGTACCAACGGACAGCATCCACCACCGCCACCGCCGCCGCCCGGGGGACGCCATCCGTATCCGCCTCCACAGGATCCGGGCCGGGAAGGCGGTCCGGCGCCGCATGATCAGGGCTGGGTCAACGGTCCGGGGCCGCAGGACGCGCCGCGGCAACCGTACCCGCCCCGTGGACCGCGGCAGCCGCCCCAGGGCTACCCCCCGCAGGGGCCGCCCCCACAGCTCCCGTACCCGGGCCCCGCACAGGGCCCCGGGCAACAGCCCTATCCGGGGCAGGGTCCGGCCCAGCAGCCCTATCCGGGGCAGCAGCCGCACCCGGGGCAGAATCCCGGGCAGCCGCACCCTGGGCAGGGTCCCGCGCAGCCGTACCCGCCGCGGGGAACCGGCCAGCCCTACCGGCAGCCGTACCCGCCGGCGCAGGCCCCCGGGCAACCCGGGCCCCCGTACCAGGCTCCCCCGCCTCCCGGCGGCCAGGCGCCCGCGCCCTTCCCGCCGCCGTCCGGGGGGTGGAACGGCCCGCCCGGCCCGCCCCGGGGCCCGTACGGCCCGCCGGGGCACCTGGCGCCGAACTGGCGCCCGCCGAAGCGCAAGTCGAGCGCGGGTGCGGTCATCGGCGGCCTTCTCGGCGTGGTCGCCGCCGTGTTCGTCCTGCTCGTGATCGGTTCGGCGGCGCTGAAGAGCGCCAGGCACGCCGAGCCGATCTCGCCCGTGGCGCTTCCGACGTTCGACCCGTACACACCGGTCCCGTACCCCACCCGGTCGTCCCCCGAGGGCGACACCCAGGCGAGCCGGAGACCCGAGACGGTGAAATCCCCGTCGGACACGAAGACCAAGACGACCAGGCAGGCGCTGAACACCACCCTGACCGGGAACACCGTCTACCGGGTCGGCACGCTGCCCCGTACCTCCTGCCGCGCCTCCGCCACCAACATCTTCAACGATGCCCAGCTGAAGGCACTGATCCTGAAGACGGGCCAGTGCATGAGCCGGACCTGGTCTCCGGCGCTGCGGCGGACCGGCATCGCCTTCGCCCCTCCGAGGTACGCCGTCACGGCGCGCGGCGGCCGGGGCGCGTGCGGCGACTTCCCCCAGCGGGGCAGCATCGTGCCCTACTACTGCCCGCGCAACACCACCATCTACGCCTCGACCACGGCGCTCGCGCGCGGCAGGGGCGACCAGCGCGGGTACGGCTCGCTCTCCAGCTGGCACGGCGCGATCATCGGCATGATGGCCCACGAGTACGGCCATCACGTCCAGCAGCTGTCCGGGCTCGCCAACTCCTGGTGGGCCAAGACGCTGGCCGCGCGGTCGCAGAGCGGCAAGCTGGCTCTGAGCCGCAGGTACGAGCTGCAGGCCAACTGCTTCAGCGGCATGTGGATGAGGTCTGTGGCGGCGAGTTACCCGATCCCTCCGGCCCGCCGCGCCAACCTGTTCTACTTCTTCTCCAACGTCGGGGACTGGCCCGGGTACCCGCGCGATCACGGCACGCCCGCCAACAGCGGCCGCTGGTTCAGGCAGGGATACGAGCGGACCAAGGCCTACCAGTGCAACACCTGGCTCGCCCCCGCCTCCAGTACCTCGTAGCGGCCTGACATTCCGCCTCGGCGGCTTGACATCGGCTGTCAGGCGGGATGCCGCGTTAAGAGACTTGTCACCGACCGATTCCCCAATATTGGCTTTGCGTCAGTGATGTCCAGGTATGGGGGTTAGAATCCTGGAATTCCGTGAACCTACGGGGGGCCGGCCATGGGTTTCCGCTGGTTACGGCTGGATTCCAACAGTCATGAGGGAGCGCTTGTGACCACGCCTCTGGGCGGCACCGCGGGGGAGGCGGCCGGAGACGGCCCGGAGAAACCCGCTCCCAAGCGGCAGGCCGCCACGCCTCCCCGCTTCGCCAAGGCCCCCACCACGGCGTCCGTCATCGGATGGACGGCGCTGTCCACGCTGGTCCCCGGCGCGGCCCACCTTCGCGCGGGGCAGCGGCGCACCGGCTTCATCCTGCTGGGGGTCTTCGGCCTCGTCCTCGTCGGCGGCATCGTGCTCGCGACCGTCATCGGGTCGAACCTGGGGCTCGCCGTCAAGGACAGCACCCTGGTGGCCCTGATCATCGCGGCGGCCGTCGGCGCGCTGGCGTGGTTCACCCTCGTCATCACCTCCTACATTGCCCTCGGGCCCGACCGGCTCCCCCAGGCAGGCCAGGTGGCCTCCGGCATCGTGGTCGGCATCCTGTGCGTGAGCGTCATGGCGCCCTTCGCGCTGACGGCGAGCAGCATGATGACCGTCCGCCAGACCGCGAACACCATCTTCACCAGCGCTCCGGAGCCGGGCGAGACCGTGACCCCGGTCAAGCAGGAGGACCCCTGGAACGGCCGGCGCCGCGTCAACTTCCTGCTCATCGGTGGTGACGCCGCCGGTGACAGGACCGGCGTGCGGACCGACAGCATGACCGTGGCCAGCGTCGACGTGAGGACCGGCAACGCGGTGATGTTCAGCCTCCCCCGCAACCTGCAGTTCGTCCGCTTCCCCAAGGGCGACCCGCTGGCCGCGCGGTTCCCCAACGGCTTCACGGGCGACTCCGGGCAGGGCCTGCTGAACGAGGTGTGGCAGTACGCCGAGGACCACCTCGGCAAGGGCAAGGGCCCCCACGAGCTCAAGAGCGCCATCGGCTACACCCTGGGCCTGAAGGTCGACTACTACGCGATCGTCGACATGTACGGCTTCGCCGCCCTCATCGACGCGATCGGCGGGTTGAAGATCCGCGTGGAGAGCGACATCAAGTGGGGCGGCCACTTCGGCACGGCCGGCACCATCAAGGCGGGCTACCAGCGGCTCGACGGCGAGCACGTGCTCTGGTACGGCCGGTCCAGGGTCGACAGCGACGACTTCTCGCGCATGTCGCGGCAGCGCTGTGTCATGGGCGCGCTCCTCAACCAGGCCACGCCCAGTACGGTGCTCGCGAACTTCGGCAAGATCGCGACCGCCACCCGGCACATGTTCCGCACCGACATCCCGCGCGACCTGCTGGAGCACCTGGTGCCGCTGGCCCTGAAGGTCAAGGACGCCAAGACGACCAGCCTGCAGTTCGTACCCCCCACCGTCTGGCCCGGCGCGGCGGACTGGCTCAAGATCCGCCGCCTCACCACCCAGGCGCTCAAGGAATCCGAGCTCTCCAGCGGCGGCACCCTCGCCGCGGGCGTGACCGCCAAGCCCGACGCGAGCCCGTCCGGGTCCATCGGCTCCGACGCGACCCCCACCCCCAGCGGCTCGACGGCCGGCCCGTCGACAAGTCGCACGCCCGGCACCGCCACCCCCTCGCGGACGCCGACCCCCAACCACCAGAGCAAGACCGCGGCCAAGACCCTCGCCGAATCCTGCGGCTTCTGACCCCCGGGCCACCGCCGCCGGCGGTGGCCCGCCGTGAAAGGGCCGAGAAGACCCACTTGGCGCACCGTCCTGAACGTGCCCGGCGCGGACCCGCACTACGGGGTCCGCGGCTCGGGTCCCGTCCTGCTGCTTCGGCAACAGCTCAGGTGCTTCGCCACCGCGACGGGAATGGGCGGCGGCGAGCAGGACGGCGACACGCGCAGCCCCGGTGACACCCCCCTTGGCTCGCGGAGAAGTGCTACCGAGATGCGGGCCAGTGTTCCGGCCTTCGGCTTCAGGCTGGGGGTGAAGGCCCGCGCGGAAGGGCCGCCAGGCCCGAGCGTGCTCTAAGTGGGCCGGTTCTGCTGCTCGATGTACTGGCGCAGGACGCTGATCGGCGCACCTCCCACGCTCCCGGCGAAGTAGGAGCCCGACCACAGCTTGTTCGCCCGGTAGTAGTGGCGGGCCAGTTCGGGGAACTCCTGCCGCATCCGCCGTGAGGACACGCCCTTCAGCGAGTTGACGAGCTTGGACAGGGCGACCTTGGGCGGAAAGTTCACCAGCAGGTGGACGTGATTGGCTTCACCGTTGAACTCGGCCAGCTCGCACTCGAAGTCGGCGCACACGTCCCGCATGATCTGCTCCATGCGTTCCAGATGGGCTCCCGTGAACACCCGGTGCCGGAACTTGGTCAGGAAAACCAAATGGGCATTCAGGACAAAACACAGTGCCTGCCGGTTCTGATGTTCCCATATTCGGCCATAGACCAATAGTAAAATCAGGGTTTGCAGCTTCGGTACAACTACCGGGTCTACCCGGACGCCGGTCAGCGTGAGGTGCCGGCTCGGGCGTTCGGGTGTGCGCGGGTGGTGTTCAACGACGGGCTGCGTATGCGGCAGGAAGCTCACGCGGCGGGCCTGCCGTATGTCAGGGACGCCGAGTTGTCCAAGCGGGTCGTTACCGAGGCGAAGAAGACGCCCGAGCGGGTGTGGCTGGGTGTGGTGTCGGCCGTGGTGTTGCAGCAGGCGCTGGCGGACCTGAACACCGCCTACCGCAACTTCTTCGCCTCGCTGTCTGGGAAGCGGAAGGGGGCCAAGGTCGGCCCGCCCCGGTTTCGGTCCCGGAAGGACAACCGGCAGGCGATCCGGTTCACCAGCAACTCCCGGTTCTCGATTACCGGGCAGGGCCGCCTGCGCCTGCCGAAGATCGGCGATTTGGAGGTGCGCTGGTCGCGGAACCTGCCCGCCGAACCGTCCAGTGTGACCGTGGTCAAGGACGCAGCCGGGCGGTACTTCGCCTCGTTCGTGGTCGAGGCCGACCGGCAGGTGCTCCCGCTGGTTGATGCTGAGACCGGCATCGACCTCGGTTTGGGCCACTTCGCGGTCTTGTCGAACGGGCGGAAGATCGACGCCCCGCGTTTCCTGCGCCGCGCGGAGCAGAAACTCAAGCGGCTGCAGCGGGTGCTGTCCCGCAAGGCGAAGGGGTCGAACAACCGGGTCAAGGCCCGGCTGGCGTGCGGTGGCACAGCCCGGTGAAGCAGGAAACCACAGAGGTGCCGCGTGAACACGCGGCACGGGCTGAATCCCCGGCCTTCAGTTCAGGCCGGGGAGCGCGTCAAACGGCTCTCGCGGTGCGGGGCAGGAGGGCGAAGGCGCCCAGGTAGAGGAGGCCTGCCACTACCAGGAGGCCTTCGTAGCCGATGACCAGGGAGAGGTATTCGAGGCAGCCACCGAGGATCGCGCCGAGGAGGTTGGCGCCGAAGGCGACGGTCGCGTCGGCGGTGTCGGAGAAGCGCTTGGCGAAAACCACGTTGGCGGCGAAGATCGGCATGAACGCGACGACCACCGCGAACAGGGCCCGTAGCGGCAGGGGCAGCCCGAGCAGCCACGAGTTGGGCACCAGGGCGGCGACCACCAGGCCGCCGAGCAGGATCGCGTACATGACCGGCAGCGGCGGCGTGCGGAAGCGCCGGGTCACCTCCACCGCGGCCAGCACCGCCACGAGCACCCCGGCGAACACGATGGCGTTGACCACCCACGTCGTGCCGAACAGCAGCGCGAAGCCCGTGACGTTCTTGGTCTCCAGCAGCAGGAACGAGACACCGAGCAGGAACAGGTCGGCGTAGGGGCGCATGCGGCGGAACGGCCCGGCGACGGCGCGGACCGCGACGATGCTCACCAGCAGGATCAGGCTGAGCGCGATGAGGTAGATGGACGGGATGTCGCGCCCGTGGAGGTAGAGGAACGGGCGGTCGTCCACCGCCGGGGGCGGGGTGTCGGCCTTGGCGCCGGCCCACTCGCCGACGCAGCGCTGCGCGTCGGGGGTCACCCCGGCGGTGATCACGGCCTGCTGCCCGGAGCCGACCTCGTCCACGCAGGGCTTGTGGCCGAAGGCGGCCTGCGCGGTGGAGGCGAGCCGGTCGACCAGCCACTGCTCGCGGTAGTAGTTGTACATCGAGAACGCGCCGCCCGGCTTGAGGTGGTCGTGCGCGGCGCGCATGGCCTCCTGGGTGAACAGGTAGCTCTCCAGGCGGAGCGAGCTGGCCCCGGAGACCAGGGTGAGCGAGTCGGGCAGGGCGAACAGGATGAGGTCGTACTTGCTGTCGGTGCGCTCCAGGAAGGCCCGGCCGTCGGTGATGTGGGTGGTGACGCGCGGGTCGCTGTAGGGCTGGTCGGGGTGGAAGGTGCCGCCGAGCTCCCTCAGCTTGGGGTCGATCTCGACCGCGTCCACGTGCTTGGCGCCCTTGGACAGGGCGATGGCCACGTCGGTGCCGCTGCCCGCGCCCACGATGAGCACGTCGTCGAGGCTCGCCGCCGCGGCCCGCTCGTACGGCAGGGCGTACTGGCGTTCCCACTGCAGGCGGTTGGCCGCGGGGATCGCCTGCTGGTGCGGGATGCCGTTGACCGCGATGTTCATGATGGGAACACCGCTGAAGTCGGTGCGCTCGTATTTCACCTTGTAGTACGGGGACCACAGCGTGCCCGGGGTCAGCGTCTCCACCATCAGGGCGCCGACGACCACCAGCGAGGGCAGGGCGACCAGCCCGAGGTAGCGGATCAGGGAACGGGGCTGGAGCAGCGCCCCGTAGGCGACGGCGGCGATCAGGCCCCAGGCGACCGGCGGCGCGCTCGCGAACGACAGCAGCGAGAACATCGCGATGCCGGTGAGGCTGCCGATGAGGTCGTAGCGGTAGGCCTCCAGCCGGGGAAGCTCGGGGAAGCACCTGCCGACCAGCTCCGCGGGCCCCATCAGCACGAGCGCCGCCGCGGTGAACACCACAGGGAGGATCGCCCAGGCGGGCGGCCCGCTCGTCGACAGGCTGGTGAAGTAGATGACGCCCTCGGTCTCGCGGTTCACCGTCACCGGGAAGAACAGGACGATCAGCACCAGCGCCGCGAGGACGACCGGCGAGTAGTACGGCTGCCTGGTGGTGCGCCCCACGCGGAGGAAGCCCAGGCCGATGCCGAGGAAGGAGCCCAGCAGCACGAAGTTCGTGAAGTAGCTGAGATGCACGATGTTGGAGCCGGTCCAGCGGATCAGCGCCAGCTCCAGGAAGAGCATGAACGCGCTGGCGAGCACCAGCCTCGGGCGCACCGGGAGCCGGTGGTCTCCTTCCGTACCGGATCCGGGACTTGATGGCATGTCCACCTCGGCGATCATGCGTCTCAACGTAGCCAACCGCCGCGTCCGGCGGAAGCCTTACGCGCGACCACATCGAGACGTGGGACGCCCGGAAATTTCCCACGATGCTTCGCAGGCCTTCGCGGGGAAATGCCCGATGACACGGCATTTCTGCTGGTGGACGTGGTCAAGCGAATGCTGGAACGTTGTGACGTCCCCTCTTCGCGATCTCAGGGTGGTGTCCTCATGCGGGTCCTGATCCAGCTCCGTCCCTCCCCCGACGTCGTCGCCGCCGTCGCCGCCCCCGACCTCGTCGCGACCACCGCCGACGTCACCGGCGAGCTTCCCGGAGTCGCGCTCGACCACTCGTTCACCCCCGTCGCCCTCCCCCAGGCGCAGCCCGCCACCACGGGGGGCGATCCGCTGTCGCTGCACCAGCCGCTGGTCTTCTCCATGGCGCCGGAGGAGGCGTCGGTGCTGGTCAGGGGCGAGATCTCCGACGACGTGAGCTCCGCGCGCCTGGCGTTGCTGCCCGGCCGCCGGATGGACGTGGTGGGCGTCTACGCCGATCCGGTCATCGAGACCAGCCTCACCTGCGGCGGCACCCCTCCCGTGGGCACCTGGCAGGACGTCGCCCGCCTGCTCGACGTGACGCGACTGCGGTCCGAGGGCTACGACGGCACGGGCGTGGCGCTCGCGGTGTGCGACACCGGCATCAACGCCGCCCACGTCACCCACCAACTGGGCAGGGACATCACGATCGACGGTGACCGCAGCTGGATTCCCGGCGGCGTCTCCGGCAAGGCAGGGTCGTTCGCCGTCGACCACGGCACGATGTGCGCCTTCGACGCGCTGATCGCCGCTCCGGGGGCGTCTTTGATCGACGTCCCGGTCCTGCTGTCCCGCCGGCCGGGGGGCACGGCCATCGACGGCCTGCTCTCCGACGCGGTGGCGGCGTTCGCCCACCTGCGCACGGTCCTCGAAGCGCAGCCCGGCGCGACCCGGGCCCTGGTGATCAGCAACAGCTGGGGTTCGTTCTCCCCCGCGTGGGATCTCGCACCCGGCCAGCCGGGGAACTACTCCGACAACGCGGCCCATCCCTTCAACATCATCGTCGGAAGCCTGGAGCAGGCGGGCGCCGACATCCTGTTCGCGGCCGGTAACTGCGGGGCCGAGTGCAAGGACCGGCGGTGCGCCTACAAGGGCCGTCCCATCGTCGGCGCCAACTCCCACCCGCAGGTCCTGTCCATCGGCGGGGTCGACACCAACGGCGAGAGGGTGGGCTACTCCTCGCAGGGGCCGGGGCGGCTGAGCGATCGCAAGCCCGACATCTGCACCTACACGCACTTCTCCGGCTCGAAGGCGTTCGGCGACGACCAGCCCGACTCCGGCACCTCGGCGGCCTGCCCGGTGGCGGCCGGGCTCGTCGCCGCGCTCCGCACCCGCTGGCCCGCCTCCCAGCTCCCCCCGAGCCAGCTCCGCACGCTGCTCCACCGCACCGCCGTCGACCGCAGCGACGTGGGGTTCGACTACGACTACGGATACGGCATCGCCGACACCGGGGCGATCCTCAGGGTGCTGGAGCGGCGGGCCATGAGAAGCCCGGTGTGAGAAGGCCCCCGTGTACGGGGCCGAGAGGTGCGCGTAGCGTGGTGGGCATGGTCCTGGTCACGGTACAGCTCCCGCCGGAGGCGACCCTCGCGCAGGCCATGCGGCAACTGGGCCTCAACGAGGACGAGGTGGACACCGCCTACGGCCTGGTCCCGCTCGACCCCGCCCAGGGCCTCTACGCGCTGCGCGTCACCGAGGACGCCGGCGATCGCGTCACCCCGGCGGCCGGCGGCCCCTTCTCCGACCCCCCGATCGAGCCGTACGGCCCGCCCCGCTGACGCCGTCGCCGGCCGCGACCGGGATCGGTGGACCATCTGCCCAGGGTGTCCGTACGCGGCCTTCCGCAGGCGCTTCCCCTGTCTCCGGGGCCCGGATGCGAGCTTGACGTCCTCGAACCCGAGTACGCACGGATCCGCGGGCGGCCTGCAGCATATCCGTACAGACTCTAGGATCTTGCGCATTCCGATCTTCCGAGTCCAGGAGTGCTCATCCCCATGCGTGATCGTGTTCGTCAGGTCCTCGAATCGACGTGGTTCCAGCGCGCGATCATCACCGTCATCGTGGTCAACGCGGCCACCCTGGGCGTGGAGACCTCGCCCTCGGCGCTCGCGTCGTACGGCGCCGTGCTGCACGTGGTCGACCATGCCGCGCTCTACGTGTTCGTCGCCGAACTGCTGGCGAAGATGTACGTCGACCGGGCGCGCTTCGTGCGCGACCCGTGGAACCTCTTCGACACCGTCATCGTGGCCGTGTCGCTCATGCCGGCGGCGGGCGGGCTGTCGGTGCTGCGCGCCCTGCGGATCCTGCGGGCGCTGCGCCTGATCTCGGTGGTGCCGAGCTTGCGCCGGGTGGTGTCGGCGCTGCTCACCGCGGTTCCCGGCATGGCCTCGATCGCCCTGCTGCTCGCTCTGGTGCTCTACGTGGCCTCGGTGATGGGCACCAAGCTGTACGGGGCGGCCTCTCCCGACTACTTCGGCGACCTGCCGACGTCGCTGTTCACGCTGTTCCAGACCATGACCGGAGACGGCTGGTCGGACATCAACCGGGACGTCATGGAGCACCACCCCTCGGCGTGGGTGTTCTTCGTGATATTCGTGCTGATCTGCACGTTCGTCGTGCTGAACCTCTTCATCGCCGTCGTCGTGAGCGCGATGGAGGAGGAGCACCAGCGCGAGCGCGAGCCCCGCGGCGACGTGGCCGCCGAGCTGGCCGCGCTGCGTGCCGAGATCGCGGCGCTGCGCGAGGCCATGCCCGCCCGCGAGGGCGCCTCCTCCATGCGGTGAGGCGGCGGCTCAGCGCGAGTAGTGCTCGACGACGAGCTGCTCGTCCACCAGGACGGGGACCTGCTGGCGCTCGGGCCTGGCGAGGAGCGTGAAGGTCAGCTCGCCGAGGTCCACGTCCAGGTACGGCGCCGTGACCTCGTCGGCGTAGGTGCCCTCGGCCGCCGCCACGAACGGCTGCATCGCCCGCGACTTGGGCCGCACGGCGACGGTCTGGCCGGGCCGTACGAGGTAGCTGGGGATGTCGACCTTGCGCCCGTCCACGGTGATGTGGCCGTGGTTGACGTACTGGCGGGCGGCGTAGATGGACGGGGCGAGCCCGGAGCGGAGCACCAGCGAGGCGAGGCGGCTCTCCAGCAGCGAGACCAGCTCGGCGCCCGAGCGCCCCGGCCGGCGCAGCGCGAGGCCCCAGTATCTCCTCATCTGCTTCTCGGAGACGTCGTAGTACCAGCGCAGCTTCTGCTTCTCCATCCGCCGCAGGCTGTAGTCGCCCGCCGCGCGGCGGTTGGTCTTGCGGCCGTGTTCGCCCGGCGGGTACGGGCGCTGCTCGAAGTAGCGCACGGCCTTTCTGGTCAGCGGCAGGCCTGCCCTCCTGGACAGGCGCACTTTGGGTCCGGTGTAGCGCACGATGACCTCGCTGTGATGAGGTATATCTAAGTAAGGGAAGCCTAACCTTAACTTGCCGTGTGACGCGAACTCGCGAAACCAAGGAGCCAACGCCATGCACGTCACGGTCCCCCTATCTCCGAACGTATCCGGAGCCTTGCCACGGCCTCCGCGCCGACCCATGTCTCAAACGAGTGCCCTCGCCCGTCGGCCGGCCCCAAGGCTCTGGAGCAGGCCCTGAGCTGCCTGATATGCGCCCACTCAGCGCCCCGGCCGCCCCGCATGACCGGCCGGGCTCCCTGAGCGCGCCCGGCCGTCCCTAGCCGGCCGAGCCCACCGGGTGGGGCGGCCGTAGGTGGTGGGCGGCCTCGAACGGGCCAGTGCCGTCGATGGAGGCGTCGACCACCTCGGGGGCCAGGATGTGGTCGATCACCATGACCGCGCAGCCGGTGATGCCCGCGCCGGCCCCGAGCCGGCTGCGCTCGATGCGCAGGCTCCGCGTGGAAAGCGCCGTGGAGCGCCGGTAGACGACCTCGCGCACGCTGGACACCAGCGGCTGGAAGTTCTCGGCCACGTCGCCGCCGAGGACCACCACGGCGGGGTTGAGCAGGTTGACCGCGCTGGCGATCACCTCGCCGAGCAGCCGTCCGGCCCTGCGCACGACGGTCATGGTCTCGGCGTCGCCCGCGCGGACCAGGGTGACCACGTCGGACAGCGAGAAGACCTCCCGGCCCCTGGCCCGCAGGTCGCGCAGGATCGCGGTGCCGCTCGCCACCGAGTCGACGCAGTCGATGTTGCCGCACCGGCACAGCACTCCCCCGCCGTCGCGCACGGGGATGTGGCCGATCTCCCCGGCCGCGCCGAGTGCCCCGCGCAGGATCTCGCCCCCGGCGATCACCCCGGCGCCGATGCGGGTCGACACCTTCACGAACAGCAGGTCGGCGACCTCCCGCGCGTACGCCTCGCGGTACTCGCCCATGGCGATGACGTTCACGTCGTTGTCCACGAAGACCGGCACCGGGTAGCGCGCCGAGATGAGCGGCGGGATGACCACGCCGGTCCAGCTCGCCATCACCCGGGCGCTCTCGGTGCGCCCCGCGGCGAACTCGACGGTCGCGGGCACGCCGAGGCCGACGCCCCGGACGGCCGACATCGGCCGGTCTCCCAGCAGGTCGGCCCAGACGTCCATCAGCAGCGGCAGCACCACGCCGGGGCCGCGCTCGACGTCGATCTCCAGGTCGGTGCGGGCGAGCTCGGAACCCGCGAGGTCGCACAGGGCGATCTGCGTGCGGCTGGCACCCAGCGAGGCGACGAGGACCACGCCGCCCGCCGCGTTGAAGGCGAGCCTGGCCGGGGGCCGGCCGCCGGTGGAGGGACCCTCGGTGTCCTCCACGACCAGGCCGCGTTCGAGGAGCCCTGCCACGCGCAGCGCCACGGCCGGGCGCGACAGCCCGGTGACCCTGCCGATGTCCGCCCGGGTGACCGCCTCACCGGTGCGTATCAGGTGGAGCACCTCGCCGCTGCTGGCGAGCGCGGAGGCTGATCGTCGACCCATCGGCCAAGTCAACCACACCTCTTTTGTAATCTGAAGTTCCTAAGTTCATTATCTCAAATGTCAAAACTGTGGTTGTGTGCGACCAAAGATCGGGCTAGTGTCCGTTCTGTCCCCAGTTGGTAGATCTACGGAGCTTTCCCCCGTGCCTGAGCCCGCGCCCATGACCTCGTTCGAGCCCTCGACCGTGCCCGCGCCTTCCGCCCCGTCCGTGCCCTCCATCCCGGACGCGAACGCCGAGGTGTCCGGCCGCCCCACGGCGCACGTGGCCGACCTGATCGTGTTCGGCGGCACCGGCGACCTCTCGATGCGGAAGCTGCTCCCCGCCCTTTATCACAGCGACCGCGACGGACGGCTCGCGCCGGAGACCCGCATCATCGCCATGTCGCGCGGCGGGCTCACCGACGCCGACTTCCGCGGCAAGGCCGAGGCCGAGGTACGGCCCGGCCTGCACGCCGACGACGCCGAGGGCTGGGACCGGTTCCTCGGCCGGCTGCACCACGTGTCGGTCGACGTGGGCAGCCCCGACCACGCCGGCTGGCGCGCGCTCACCCACCTGCTCGCCGGCCGGGAGAACACCGCCAGGATCTTCTACCTCGCCAGCCCGCCGATGACCTTCGGCCCGTTCTGCCGGGGCGTGCACGAGGCCGGCCTTGTGACCCCGCTCTCCCAGGTGGTGCTGGAGAAGCCGCTCGGCCGCGACCTCGCGGGCGCGCAGCGCATCAACGACGAGGTCGGCGCCATCTTCCAAGAGCACCAGATCTTCCGCATCGACCACTACCTGGGCAAGGAGACCGTCCAGAACCTGCTCGTGCTGCGCTTCGCCAACGCGTTCCTCGAACCGATCTGGAACTCCCTGTGGATCGACCACGTCCAGATCACCGCGGCCGAGTCCGTCGGCACACCGGGGCGGCGTGGGTACTACGACCAGGCGGGCGCGTTGCGCGACATGGTGCAGAACCACCTGCTCCAGCTGCTGTGCCTGGTCGCGATGGAGCCGCCGTCACGCAACGACCGCGAGTCCATCCGCGACGAGAAGGTCAAGGTCCTGCAGTCCCTGCGGCCGATCTCCGGCACCGAGGCCGACCGGTTCACCGTGCGCGGGCAGTACACCGCCGGGGAGGCGCGCGGGCAGGCCGTCCCTGGCTACCTCGACGAGCCAGACCGCACCGCCCCCACCGACGCCTCGCGCCGCGTGGAGACCTTCACCGCGATCCGCGCCGAGGTGAAGAACTGGCGCTGGGCGGGCGTGCCCTTCTACCTGCGCACCGGCAAGCGGATGCCCTACCGCCGCTCGGAGATCGTCGTCCAGTTCAAGGACGTGCCGCACTCGATCTTCCCCGGAGGCGGGCCCAACCGGCTGGTGCTGCGGCTCCAGCCGAGCGAGGGAATCCACCTGCACATCATGGCCAAGGAGCCGGGCGCGGGCGAGGTCGTCCCCCGTCCCGTGCCGCTCAGCCTGAGCTTCGCCGACACCTTCCGCACCCGCGTGCCCGAGGCGTACGAGCGCCTGCTCATGGACGTCCTGTCGGGCAACCCGACCCTGTTCATGCGGCGCGACGAGGTCGAGGCGGCCTGGAGCTGGATCGACCCGATCATCGCCACCTGGGAGTCGGCGGCGGCGCTCCCCGAGCCCTACCCCGCCGGAACGAGCGGCCCGGCCGCCGCCCACGAACTGCTCGGCCGCAGCGGCCGCGCCTGGCACGAGGAGGACCTGCCGTGAACCGCACCGTACAGGAGGTCACCGAGCGCCTCACCGAACGCAGCCTGCGCAGCCGCACGGCGTATCTGCGGCGCGTCGGCGCCGCCGCGCGTGAGGCCAGGGAGCGGGGGCCCGCCAGGGCGAGCCTCGGCTGCGCCAACCTCGCCCACGGCTTCGCCGCCTGCTCCCCCGGCGACAAGCTGGCCCTGCGCGGGAACGAGAGGCCCGGCGTCGCGATCGTGTCGGCGTACAACGACATGCTGTCGGCGCACCAGCCGTACGAGACCTACCCCGCGATCCTGAAGGACGCCGTGCGCGAGGCGGGAGGCGTCGCGCAGTTCGCGGGCGGCGTCCCCGCGATGTGCGACGGCATCACCCAGGGCCGCGCGGGCATGGAGCTGTCGCTCTACAGCCGCGAGGTCATCGCGATGGCCACGGCGATCGCGCTCTCGCACGACATGTTCGACGGCTCGCTGCTGCTCGGCGTCTGCGACAAGATCGTGCCGGGGCTGCTGATCGGCGCGCTGCACTTCGGGCACCTGCCGGCCATCTTCGTGCCCGCCGGACCCATGCCCTCGGGGCTGCCCAACAAGGTGAAGGCGCGCACCCGCCAGCTCTTCGCCGAGGGCAAGATCAGCCGGGGCACGATGCTGGACGCGGAGGCCGAGTCCTACCACTCCCCCGGCACCTGCACCTTCTACGGCACCGCGAACTCCAACCAGGTGCTCATGGAGGTCATGGGCCTGCACCTGCCGGGCGCGACGTTCGTCAACCCCGGTACCGACCTGCGCGACGGCCTCACCCGCGCCGCGGCGAGGCGCGTGGTCGAGATCACCGCGCACGGGGAGGAGTACACCCCCGTGGCCGAGGTCGTCGACGAGAAGGCCTTGGTCAACGCGGCCGTGGCGCTGCTGGCCACCGGCGGCTCGACCAACCACACCATGCACCTGGTCGCCATCGCCGCCGCCGCGGGCATCGAGCTGCTCTGGGACGACCTGGCCGCGCTGTCGGCGGCGGTCCCCCTGCTGACCCGGATGTACCCCAACGGCCAGGCGGACGTGAACCACTTCCAGGCGGCGGGCGGCATGCAGGTGATGATGGGCGATCTGCTCGACGCCGGGCTGCTCCACGAGGACGTGCTGACGGTCGCCGGGCGCGGCCTCGGCCTGTACCGGAGCGGGCCGGAGCTGAAGCAGGACGAGGTCGTCTGGGAGGAGCGGGCCACGCGGAGCGCCGACCTGGACGTGCTGCGCCCGGTCTGCGAGCCGTTCTCCGCCGACGGCGGCATCCACATGCTCAGCGGCAACCTCGGCCGCGCGGTCAGCAAGGTGTCGGCGGTCAAGCCAGAGCACCAGGTGATCGAGGCGCCCGCCAAGGTCTTCGACGACCAGGCCGAGCTGCTCGCGGCGTTCGCGGCCGGCGAGCTGGACACCCAGGACTTCGTCGCGGTGATCCGCTACCAGGGTCCGAGCGCCAACGGCATGCCGGAGCTGCACAAGCTGACCCCGCCGCTCGCCGTGCTGCTGGATCGGGGGCAGCGGGTCGCGCTCGTCACCGACGGCCGCATGTCCGGGGCGTCGGGCAAGGTGCCCGCGGCCATCCACCTGTCCCCCGAGGCGGCGGACGGCGGCCCGATCTCGCTGGTCAGGGATGGTGACCCGATCCGGCTCGACGCGAGGACCGGCACGCTGGACATCCTGATCCCCGAGGCCGAGCTGGCCGCCCGCACCCCCGAGGGCCGTCCGCTGCGCGACGACGAGTGGGTGGGCACCGGGCGCGAGCTGTTCGCCGCCTTCCGCCGCACCGCGGGCCCGGCCGAGCGCGGCGCCGGCATCTTCGCCCTCAGCGGCGCGGAAGGCCGCACGGGGGTCCGCACCTTCGACGGCGCGGGTAGGGGAACCTTCGCCCTTGAGGACGCGGACAGCCGTACGGGAGCCTTCGCCCTCGGCGGCGCGGAGACCCGCGCGTGAGCCCGATCCCCCTCCCATCACCGGAGAGCCCTTGGCTGGTCGCCGACGTCGGCGGCACCAACGCGCGCTTCGGGCTGGTCACCAGGCCGGGCGGGCGTCCCGGGACGGTGACCGTGCTGGCCGGGGCCGAGTACGACGGCCTGCCGGACGCGGTGCACTCCTACCTCGCCGACCACGCCGGCGGGGCGCGGGCCGCCGCCGCGTGCCTGGCGATCGCGGGCCCGGTGAACGCCGACCGCTACCGCCTGACCAACACCGGCTGGTCCGGCTCGGTCACCGAGCTGGGCATCCCGCACGTCGAGCTGCTCAACGACTTCGAGGCGCTCGCGCTGGCCCTGCCGCACCTCGCCGCGGACGACCTGGCCTCGCTCGGCGGCCCGCCCCCGGCGCCGGACATGGTCAAGACCGTGCTCGGCCCCGGTACCGGGCTGGGCGTCGCCGGCCTGGTCCCGGTGCGGGGCGGCTGGGTGCCCGTGCCCGGCGAGGGCGGCCACGTCTCCGTGCCGGCCGTGACCGGCCTGGAGATCGAGGTCGTACGGGCGCTGCGGGCCGACGGCATGTCCTTCGTGGACGCCGAGCACCTGCTGTCCGGCCCCGGGCTCGTACGGCTGCGCCACGGGCTCGCCCTGGTGAACGGCACCCCCGTGGCCCCGCTGTCCGCCCCGGAGATCGTGGCGCGGGTGGACGATTCGCTGTGCGCGCGTACGGTTGAAATGTTCTGTGGGCTTCTAGGGAGCTTCGCGGCCAATGTCGCTCTCACCTTGGGCGCACGCGGCGGGGTGTATCTCGGGGGTGGGATCGTGCCGAGGATCGTCAGGCGCATCCAGGAGAGCGACTTCCGGCGCCGCTTCGAGGCCAACCTCGTGCTGTCCGGCTACCTGACCGAGATCGCGACCACGGTGATCGTCGCCGAGCAGCCCGCGCTGACCGGCGCGGCGGCCTGGCTCGCCCAGCGTGTGGCCGGGCGGGACTCCGCCATCGCCTCCTCCCGATCCCGGCACCCCTCACCCGAGACCGACCCGTCCATCACCCTCTCAACTAGGAGCACAACCCCGTGAACATCCTCGATCTCGCCCCTGTCGTCCCGGTCGTCGTGATCGACGACGTGGAGACGGCGGTCCCGCTCGCCCGGGCGCTCGTCGCGGGCGGCCTTCCCGCCATCGAGGTGACGCTCCGCACGTCCTGCGCCCTCGACGCCATCGCCCGGATCGCCGCCGAGGTCCCGGAGGCCGTGATCGGCGCGGGCACGGTGCGCACCCCGGCCGACGTCGCCGCGTCCACCGGCGCGGGCGCGCGGTTCCTGGTCAGCCCCGGCGGCACGCCGGCCCTCCTGGACGCGATGCGGGACAGCGGCGTGCCGTTCCTGCCGGGCGCGGCGACCGCGTCGGAGGTTCTGGCGCTCGCCGAGCGCGGGCTGACCGAGCTGAAGTTCTTCCCCGCCGGGCCCGCCGGCGGCGTGGCGTACCTCAAGGCGCTCGCCGGGCCGATCCCGGAGGTGCGGTTCTGCCCGACTGGCGGCATCCGGCTGGAGACGGCTCCCGAGTACCTCGCGCTGCCGAACGTCGGCTGCGTCGGCGGCACCTGGCTGACCCCGGCCGACGCGCTCGCCTCCGGCGACTACTCCCGGATCGAGAAGCTGGCCTCGGAGGCCGCCGCCCTGCGCGGCTGACCACGGCACTTCACCCGCACCGGCCTGCGTCGCGCATCGACAGGGGCGGCGTGAGATCCTCCAGCGATTTGCGCTCGGCGTCCACCGCGAGCACGAGCGCGACCACCCCGGCGAACACCATCATCGCGGCGGCGAACAGGTAACCGTAGAAGAGCCTGGCCGGGTCGGGGTGGGCGCGGTCGCCGATCAGCGCCCCGAAGATCGTCGGGCCGAGCGCGCCGAACGTCTGGGCCACCGCGAAGAACATCGCGATGGCCAGCGCCCTGATCTCCAGGGGGAACAGCTCGCTGACGGTCAGGTAGCCCGAACTGGCCGCCGCCGAGGCGATGAAGAAGATCACCGACCAGAGCAGCGTCTGCGTGGTCGCGGTGAGCAGCCGCTGCTCGAACAGCCATCCGGTGACGGCGAGCAGCGCTCCCGAGATGATGTAGGTGCTGGAGATCATCACCCTGCGGCCGAGCGTGTCGAACAGGTGCCCGAGTACCAGGGGCCCGGCGAGGTTGCCGAGCGCGAACGCGAACAGGTACTTCGAGGCGTCGTGCGGCGTCACCCCGTAGAACGCGCTCAGCACCAGGACATAGGTGAAGAAGATCGCGTTGTAGAGGAACGACTGGCTGATCATCAGGGTGGCGCCGAGGAACGTGCGCCTCGGGTACTCCCGCAGGAGCACCCTGGCGATCTCCCGGTACGACGGCGCGCCGTGCGGGCGGAACTCCATGGCCCTGCCCTCGTCCACCGGCGGCAGCGGCCGTCCGCCGCTCTCGACGGCGGCCTCGATCGCGGCGGTGGTCCGCTCGGCCTCATCCTGCCTGCCGTGCATGAGCAGCCAGCGGGGGCTCTCGGGAAGGTGGCGGCGCAGCACCCAGATCGCCACCCCGAGCAGGGGCCCGATCAGCAGCCCGAGCCGCCAGCCCACGTTGACGGGGAAGACGGCCGGGTTGAGCAGCACGTACGTGCTGGCCGTGCCGATCATGGCGCCCAGCCAGTACGTGCCGCTCACGGCGAGGTCGACCCTGCCCCGGTAGTGCGAGGGGATCAGCTCGTCGATCGCCGAGTGGATCGCGGAGTACTCACCGCCGATGCCCGCCCCGGACAGGAACCTGAAGAACAGCAGGAAGGCCAGGTTCGGCGAGAAGGCGGTGATCCCGTTGGCGACCAGGTAGAGCCCCAGCGTCAGGACGAACAGCCTGCGCCTGCCGAACCGGTCGGACAGCCGCCCGAACACCAGCGCCCCGATCACCTCGCCGATCAGGTAGACGGTGGCGGTGAGCCCCACCTCGACCGCCGACAGGCCGAGGGTCCGGCTGTCCCTGAGCACGGACCCGACCGCGCTGGCGATCGTGATCTCCATGCCGTCGAGCACCCACGCGACCCCGAGCGCGGCCACGAACCGCGTGTGGAAGCCCGACCACGGCAACCGATCGAGCCTCGCCGGCACCAGACTCCGGGCAACCGTCTCCATGGTCACTCACAGTAGTCACCCCGTCGCCGCGGCGCCCGCCTTCGCGTCCACCATCGACAGGGACGGGGCGAGATCCTCAAGGGAGCGGCGCTCGGCGTTCACCGCGCAGAACAGCGCCACGACGCCCGCCGCCACCATCAGGCCCGAGGCGAGCAGGTAGCCGTAGAACAGCCGGGAGGGGTCGGGGTGGGCCTGGTCGCCGATGAGCGCGCCGAACAGGACGGGGCCGAGGGCGCCGACCCCCTGGGCGATCGAGAAGAACAGCGCGATCGCCAGCGCCCTGATCTCCAGGGGGAACAGCTCGCTGACGGTGAGGTAACCGGCGCTGGCCGCCGCCGAGGCGATGAAGAAGATCACCGACCAGAGCAGCGCCTGGGTGGTCGCGGTGAGCATTCCCTCCTTGAACAGCCACCCCGTGATGGCCAGCAGCACTCCCGAGGCGATGTACGTGCTGGAGATCATCGGCTTGCGCCCGATGGTGTCGAACAGCGGTCCCAGCAGGAACGGGCCCGCGAGGTTGCCCACCGCGAAGATCAGCAGGTACTTGGAGGCGTCGGTCGGGGACACGCCGTAGAAAATGTTGAGCACCAGCACGTAGGTGAAGAAGATCGCGTTGTACAGGAACGACTGGCTGACCATCATCGACACGCCGAGGAACGTGCGCTTGGGGTACTCCCGGACGACCACCCGCAGGATCTCGCCGTACGACGGCGCGCCGTGCGGGCGCAGTTCCAGGGCCTTGTCCTCGTCCACGGGCGGTAGCTCCCGCCCGCCCTCGGCGACCGCCGTCTCGACCGTGCGGGTGGCCTCCTCGGCCTCCTCGTGCCTGCCGTGCATGAGCAGCCATCGCGGGCTCTCGGGAAGGTGGCGGCGCAGCACCCAGATCATCGCTCCGAGCACCGGCCCGATCAGCAACCCGATGCGCCAGCCGAGGTCCAGGGGCAGGATGTCCGGGTTGAGCAGCACGTACGTGCTCGCCGTACCGATGATCGCGCCGAGCCAGTACGTGCCGCTGACCGCGAGGTCGACGCGGCCACGGTAACGCGAGGGGATCAGCTCGTCGATGGCCGAGTGGATCGCGGCGTACTCACCGCCGATGCCCGCCCCGGCGAAGAAGCGGAAGACCAGCAGGAACGCCAGGTTGGGCGAGAAGGCGGTGATCCCGTTGGCCACCAGGTAGAGCCCCAGCGTCAGGACGAACAGCCTGCGCCTGCCGAACCGGTCGGACAGCCGCCCGAACACCAGCGCGCCCGCGACCTGGCCGATCAGGTAGATGGTCGCGGTGAACCCGACCTGGACGGCCGACAGGCCGAGCGTCTGCCTGTCCTGCAGGACCGACCCGATCGCGCTGGCGATCGTGATCTCCATCCCGTCGAGCACCCACGCGACCCCGAGCGCGACGACCAGCCGCGTGTGGAACCGCGACCACGGCAACCGGTCGAGCCGCGCCGGCACCAAGGTCCGTACAGCCTTCTCCATAATAAACCCGCCTACCGATCAAGTCCTGCGAGGTCTGCCCGGAGGGCCCGCTGCAGCCGGCGATTCCCAGCAGATGTTCCGGCAACGCCTCCTTCCCCTGGCACGCACCGACTAACGAAGAGATGGCCGGGATGGTGAACCCCGCGGGCACCCGCACGTGATCGCCACGCGCGGGGCAAGCTCACCCTTGACCACATCGACGCCGGCGCCGTCACGGCGTTCCTCGGCCGGCTGCAGGAAGACCGGCACAACGGCGTCTCGACCCGCAACCAGCGCCTGGCCGCGATCAGCTCGTTCTGCACGTGGATGCAGACCGAGGACCCGGCCCGGATGGCCTGCTGGCAAGACATCCTCGCCATCCCCGCCAAGAAACAGGACCGCCCGGCCGTCAGCCATGGCTCTGATCGACTTTGCTGCAGGCCCTAGCGCCGTGGCGGTAGCGCGATCACACTGTGACAATGCCGGACATCACCCAGCGCACCCGGTCCTTCGTCGTGCCCTGGCCGGTGGTCCTGATGGCTGGTCTGGTAGTCGCTCTGCTGCTGGCGTTCTCGGGCGCCTACGGCTTCCTGGGCGACGAGATGTACTTCGTCGTGGCGGGCTGGCATCCCGCCTTCGGCTACGTCGACCAGCCGCCGCTGACCCCGTTGCTCTCCGCCGCCTCGGTGGGCCTGCTGGGCGTCTCGCCGACCGCGGTCCGGGTGCTGCCGGCCGTGGAGGCGGCGCTCGTCGTCGTCCTCGTCGCGCTCATCTCACGCGACCTCGGCGGGTCTCGGCGGGCGCAGTTCCTGGCGGCCATCACGGCCGCCGTCTCCGGCTATCTCGCCGCTGGCCACATGGACACCACCACAGGTCTCGACCTGCTCGCCTGGGCGCTCATCCTGTGGCTGGCGGTCCGGCTTCTCGCCGGTGCCGACCGGCGCCTGTGGCTGGCGGTAGGCCTGACCGCCGGGATAGGGCTGCAGAACAAGGACACCCTGCTGTTCCTGGCCGCGGGGCTGGCGCTGGGCCTTCTCGCCGCCCGGCGCTGGGACGTCGTCCGTTCACCATGGCCGTGGGCGGCCATCGGGATCGCTCTCCTGCTCTGGGCGCCGAACCTCGTCTGGCAGGCGACGAACGGCTGGCCCCAGCTCACCATGGCCTCGCGCATCGCCGGGTACGCGGCGGACAACCGCGCCCAGATCGTGCCGCTGCTCTGGCTCTTCACCGGTCCGATCCTGTTCGCCGTGAGCCTCGCCGGAGCGGTCTGGCTCCTGCGTTCGAGGAACGCGGTTCCGTGGCGGGCGATCGGCATCGCGGGCCCCGTCGCGCTCGTCCTCGTCGTCGCGACCGGAGGCAAGGCCTACTACGCGATCGGCACCGCGGCCGCGTTCATGGCCGCCGGTTCGATCGTCGTCGACCGCTGGCTCGTACGCGGCCACGCCAGCATCAAGGGGGCAATCTTCACCGTCGCCGCCTTGGTCTCGGGTCTGCTCCTCGCGTACCTGACCCTGCCGGTCCTGCCCGTCGCCACCTATGCCGCCAGCACCCTTCCGGCCACGGTGCCGGACACCGCGAACCAGATCGGCTGGCCGGCGTTCGTCTCCACGGTGAAGGGCGCGGTGGCAGCCCTGCCCGCCGACGAGCGCGCCCGAGCGGTGATCCTGACCAACGACTACAGCGAGGCGAGCGCACTCGACCTGCTCGGATCGGGACTGCCCCCCATCTACTCCGGTCACAACTCGTACTGGTCATGGGGCCCGCCACCGGCTCAACGCACCGTCGTCGTCCACGTCGGCGACTGGCGGCCCACCGACTGGAGCAGGTTCTTCGTCGGCTGCCACGACGTGGCCCGGATCGACAACGGACTGGGCGTCCCGAACGGGGAGCAGGGCAAGGCCGTCAAGGTCTGCACCGGCCTGAAGTCGTCGTGGACCGCGATGTGGCCCGGGCTCCGAACCATCAGCTAACGAATCGCCCGGCCTTTCGTTCTAGAACAACCCGGCCCTGGCATCTCCCGGTCGCGAGAGGCTTTGATACAGGCTCTAGACCGAAGATCAAAAGTTGTGCTGGTCGCTGATGCGCGAATCGACGACCGCGGCAACGCCCTTGCCTTGCTTGGGTATGGCCGGGACAGGGAAGGGCTGTAGTGGGCGAACGCGCAGGTAGACCTGGTTCCCCGCAGAAGGAGAGCTCGTGGACCGTAACGTCCGGATTCGTCCGCTCGGCGGCGCGGTCGGATGCCTGATCATGATCCTTGTCTCGATCGCCCTGTCCGTCCTGCTCACCGTGCTGGTGAACGTGCTTTTGCGGTGACGCGCGTACCCCGGCGGCTCAGGACCGGTCGAGGCGGGGGAAGGCGACCTCGCGCAGGATGAGCGGCAGTCCCTGTGCCTGGCCGGTCCGTACTGTGGCCACCTGCCCTGAGACCCGCTCCGCGGAGGCCTTTCATGGATACCAAGTATTGACTTCGCCAAAAGGCGCACCACGGGGGCGCGCGCGGGGGCGAACGCTAATCTGCCTGTTCGTGATGCCGCCTGGGCCGCGAATTCACGGTCAAAAGGCTTGAGAGTTCGCCGATATGTGGCGCGCGTACATGGCCGACGGCAGGAAGGACGACGATGACCGTTCCGAGCACCCGCGTGGCAGGCCGCGCGGCCGGGCAGGACCCTCGCCGGGCACGGCGCGGCAACCGGTGGCGGCGGTTGCGTGCCGGGGCTGGGCTGGCGGGCGCGCTGGCCGGGCTGGCCACGGTGACGGCCGCGCCCGCCGACGCGACGGCGGAGAGCAACGGCAGCTTCGAGACCCCCGTGGTCAGGCCGAACACGTTCCAGACCTTCTCCTTGGGCCAGTCGTTCGGGGCGTGGAGCGTGACCGGGGGAACGGTCGACCTGGTGGGCCAGGGGTTCTGGCAGGCCGCCGACGGTGTCCAGTCGCTCGACCTGAACGGCTCCGGCACGGGCGCGGTCTCCCAGACCTTCAGCACGCTCCCATTGGTCAAGTACGAGATCGGCTACCGGCTCGCGGGAAATCCGGCGGGGGCGCCGGTGGTGAAGACCGGGAAGATTCAGATCAACGATGACGTGGTGGGGAAGTTCTCGTTCGACACCACCGGAAAGAGTTTCCCCGACCTGGGTTACACCCACCAGAAGGTGGCTTTCGTCGCGACCGGCCTGTCCACCACCGTGCGATTCGCCAGCACCGTGCCCGGCGGCTTCGGACCCGTCATCGACGACGTCGAGATCAGAAGCTGCCTGGTCATCATCTGCCATCTCTGAAACCGGGACGCGCGCTCGGGAAACGGAATGCGGTCTTCGACCGGAACTCTCCCCGCGAGCCGAGGACCTTCACTTGGTAGATCGTCTCCTCAGCGCGGCCTAGACCGCTCGTCCCAGGGCAATGGGGTGTGACCGGCCCGTACGTCGCGGGCCTGGCCGCGCGGCGGAGCGATGCAGGGAGAAGGCCCGGAGATGGCGCAGCGAGCCGAGCAGGACACAGGGCAGCGCGCTGACGATCAGCGTTCGGAGCGGGATGACGACGACGCGCCTCCAGGGAGGCGGGCCGAGCGGCCGGGGCACCCCGGCGAGCCCCGGCTTCCTGCGGCGTGCGCGGTGGTGGTGGCCATCGCCCTCTACGCGGCGCTGCCGGGCCACCTCGTGCTCGGGCCGAGGTTCGTCGTGCCCGCGCTGGAGCTGCTGCTGTTCGTGCCCCTGGTCGCGGTGAACCCCTGGCGGATGCGCCGGGAGAACCGCCTGCTGAGACGCCTCTCCATCGCGCTGGTGCTCCTCATCGCGGTGACCAACACGGTGGCGCTGGTGCTGGTCCTGGAGCAGCTCGTCGCCGGGCGGACCGACAACGGCAAGCAGCTGCTGCTGGCGGCCGGACAGGTGTGGCTGACCAACATCATCATCTTCGCGATGGCGTACTGGGAGCTCGACCGCGGCGGGCCCGTCCGGCGCACGCAGGCGCGCGGCCGGAACCTGCCGGTGGCCGACTTCCGGTTCCCCCAGGACGAGGACCACGACGCCATCGGCGAGGTGGCCGCGCGATCCTCGGTCAAGTCGGGCTGGACACCCGGGTTCGTCGACTACTTCTACGTCTCGGTGACGAACTCCTCGGCGTTCAGCCCGACCGACACGATGCCGCTGTCGGCGCGGGCCAAGCTGCTCATGGCGGCCGAGTCGGTGTCGGCCCTCATGCTGTCCGTGCTCGTCATCGCCCGGGGGGTCGGCCTGCTGAAGTGAGGCCGGCGCCCAGGACGCGCGCGCTCAGGACGCGGGCGCTCAGGACGCGGGCGCTCAGGACGCGGGGAGCCGCTTGAGCAGGGTCTCCTCGTCGATCG
>NZ_JBFBIK010000080.1:0-33877 GCF_040685555.1 Sphaerisporangium sp. NPDC088356 | reverse complement strand
GGCCATGCGGTGCGCCAGCGTGATCGGCAGCGGCATCAGCTCGGGGGTCTCGCGGGTCGCGTAGCCGAACATCAGGCCCTGGTCGCCGGCGCCCTGGCGGTCGAGCTCGTCGGCGCCCTCCCCCTCACGGATCTCGTAGGCGTCGTCGACGCCCTGGGCGATGTCGGGCGACTGCGCGCCGATGGACACCGACACCCCGCACGAGGCGCCGTCGAAGCCCTTGTGCGAGGCGTCGTAGCCGATCTCGAGGATCTTCTCCCGGATGAGGCCGGGGATGTCGACATACGTCTCCGTCGTCACCTCTCCGGCGACGTGCACCTGACCGGTGGTGATCATCGTCTCGACGGCCACGCGGCTCTTGGGGTCACCCTTGAGCATGGCGTCGAGGATGGCGTCGCTGATCTGGTCGGCGATCTTGTCGGGGTGGCCCTCGGTGACCGACTCGGACGTGAACAGGCGGCGGGACATCTTCACTCCTCGGATTCATGGGCGCGGGCTCTCGGCCCGGCGTCGGGGGGAGCTTCATCTCGGAAGCGATCGTCGGCGGCCACGCTCAAGATCGGCCGGCATGGAGCCGCCGGCCGGACGATGAGGTGTACGCGGGAAATCCGCCTGAAGCGCCTGCACCGGAGCGGGGGCGGTCACCCACCTCCGGCCGCCTGGACGAGGTCGCCGCCGCCGATTCCCGGGCGAACGCCGACCTGCTTTGAATAAGTGGTGCCTTCGGCCGCTCGGGCGAATCGGGGACCGTTCCCCCGAGCGCCTTTACGGGGAACGTGTCCGTCCTGATGGTTTTTATCTTTGCATTTTCGCCGGCGACGGTCCGCACGCGTATGGCACTCCCGGGCCTGGTGGAGCGGAATATCTCCGCCGATTCGCCGGCCATGTCCCTCCTCTGGGTCGGTGCTCGTCGAACTGCTGGTCACGGCCCTTCTGGCGTGCCGTGCGGTGCTCGCGCGTGCAAAGCAAGAGCCATCGTGCGAGTGGCGCTCGCGCGATGGCCCTTGCCCGCGTGGGGACTTAATGCGAAGGAAACCACCGACCAGAGACACCACCTCATCATGCGGCTAAAAATCCGTTCCAAGCTCGATTGATTAGATGCTAGACGGCGGCCGAACCCCGCTGAAACCCCTGCGGAACCCCTACAGCCCGGAGCGGGCGGATAGCCCGGTTATCGCGCCGGGGACCGCAATGGCTTCACGTCATCGCCGGCCTCGGCCCGAATACCGGCGCCGGCGAGTGCCGCCATTCCCTCCGTATTCTCCGCGTCCGGGCGAGGGCGCGGGACGGTCCGGACGGAGCCGCACGCCACGCCGCACGAAGATCGCGGGACACCGGCGCGCCGCGGGGCTCCTCGCCCGGCGCGCCGGCCCACGGCCCCCCTCAAGCGAGCGGCCCCTCACCGCGCGCCTCGGTGGGCTTCGCGCTGGTTAATAGCCCATTCGGTGCCATAGGGGATCTTTTCTCATGACACAACGGGCTGCACAGATGAACTTTTTGGTAGGTAAATACCCGCCTGGTTCCTGTAGCCGCTTAGTTGTACGATATGGGCATTAGCGGTAGGGGTTCAAGGAGGGGCGATCGATACCACCTGGCTCCGCTGCACGTCTCAGCAGGCGGCTCGCCACCAATGGCCTGGAAGCCGGGCCCGCCTGGGGTGGCGTACCTGATACTTGTCTCAGGAGGGCTGAGATCGCGAAGACTTCCGGATGGGTCCGCGGGTTTTCTGGCAAGGAGTCAAGCAGGTGGAGTTCCGGATTCTGGGACCGCTTGAAGTGATAGCAGGCACCGACCGCCTCGACATCGGGGGGTCGCGGCAGCGCATCACCCTCGCCAACCTCCTGCTCGACGCCAACCGGCTTGTCACGGTCGACCGCCTCGCCGAGGCCATCTACGGCGAAGACCTGCCTCCCACGGCACGCGCCCAGGTCCAGATATGCATCTCCTCGCTCCGGCGGCTGTTCGCCGCGCACGAAGGCGCGGACATCATCTCCACCCACCCCCGCGGCTACACCATCCGCGTGGAGGACGGCCGGCTCGACGCGCAGCGGTTCGAGGCGCTGGCCGCCGAGGCACGCCGCGCCCGCAATGCCGGCAACCTCGACGAGGCGGTGAAGAGCTACCGCGACGCCCTCAAGCTCTGGTACGGCGAGGAGGCCCTGCAGGATGTCGAGAGCAGGCCCGTGCAGTCGGCGGCGGGCAGGCTCACCGAAGAGCGGATCACCACCAACGAGGACTGCATCCAGCTCGAACTCGACCTCGGCCGGCACCAGGAGCTCATCGGCGAGCTGACCCGCCTCATCGAGCAGCACCCCCTGCGCGAGCGGCTGCGCGGCCTGCTCATGCTGGCGCTCTACCGATCGGGCCGCAGGGCAGAGGCGCTCCAGGTCTACCGGCTCGCCAGGGAGACCATGATCGAGGAGCTGGGCATCGAGCCCAACGAACAGCTCCAGCGCCTCGAACACGCCATCCTGACCGGCGACGAGAGCCTCGACATGCCGGTCAAGCCGACCATAATCCCGGTCGAGCCGCCCGCCGCCCCCGTCGTCCCCGTGCCGTTCCTGCTGCCGAGCGCGATCGCCGACTTCACCGGCCGCACGAAGCAGATCGACGCCATCGAGAGGGAGCTGGCGCTCGCATCCGAGGACCCCACCCGCTTCGCCGTGCCGATCATCCTCGTCGCGGGCAAGGGCGGCATCGGCAAGACCACCCTCGCCGTGCACGCCGCGCACATGGTGGCCGAGCGCTTCCCCGACGGGCAGCTGTTCGCCGACCTGCACGGCGGGGCGTCCCGGCAGGTCAGCCCCATGCACGTGCTCGAACGGTTCCTGCGCGCGCTCGGCGTGCCGGGCAGCGCCATGCCCGACGGGCTCGAAGAGCGCGCCGAGATGTACCGCGCGCTGCTCGCCGACCGCAGGACTTTGGTCGTCCTCGACGACGCGGCCACGGAGAGCCAGGTCCTGCCGCTGCTTCCCGGCACCCGCATGTCCGCCGTGCTCATCACCAGCCGCAGCCGGCTGGGCGGGCTGGCGGGGGCCATCCACGTCGACATGGACATCTTCGACACCGACCAGTCGATGGAACTTCTCGCGCGCATCGCGGGCACAGCGCGCGTGCGCTCCGAGACCGAGTCGGCCAAGGCGCTGGTCGAGCTGTGCGGGCAGCTGCCGCTGGCGCTGCGCATCGCCGGCGCCCGCCTGTCCGCCCGTCCCCACTGGAGCATCGAGCAGCTCGTCAACCGCCTGGAGGACGAGACGCGCAGGCTCGACGAGCTCAACCACGGCGACATGGGCATAAGGGCGAGCATCTCCTTCACCTACGAGAGCGTCGGCGAGGAGGCCAGGCGGCTGTTCAGGCGCCTGGCGATCCTCGAAGCCGGCCTGTTCTCCGTCTGGATCGGGGCCGCACTCCTCGACATCCCCTTCGCCGACGCCGCCGACCTGTTCGACGAGCTTGCCGACGCCCAGCTGATCGAGACCGCGGGCGGGTACGGCGTGCACGGCCTCTACCGCTTCCACGACCTCATCCGCGTGTTCGCCCGCGAGTGCCTGGCCAGCGAGGAGACCCCGGCCGAGCGCAAGGCGGCCCTCGAACGCGTGCTGGGCGCCCTGCTGTTCCTCGCCGAGACGGCCCACCGCCGGACGTACGGCGGCGACTACGCGCAGATCCACAGCGACGCCCCACGCTGGCCGCTCCCCGGCAGGCTGGTCGACCAGCTCGTCGCCGACCCGCTCTCCTGGTACGAGCGTGAGCGGGCGCTGCTGGTGTCCGGCATCCGCCAGGCCGCGCAGGCCGGCTTCGTCGACCTCTCCTGGGACCTCGCGATCAGCTCGGTGACGCTGTTCGAGTCGCGCGTCTACCTCGACGACTGGCGGGAGACCCACGAGACCGCGCTGGCGGCCGTCCGCCTCGCCTCCAACGTCCGCGGCCAGGCGGCGATGCTGTACTCGCGGGGCTGTCGCCACATCACCGAGAATCGCTTCGTCGAGGCACGGCGCGACTTCGAGGAGGCGACCAGGCTGTTCGCCGACATCGGCGACGACCAGGGCACCGCCCTGGTGCTGCGCAACATCGCCTTCCTCGACCGGATGAGCGGCAGCTTCGAGCAGGCCACGGCCCACTACGAGCGCGCCCTGGCCATGTTCGCGGGCACCGGAGACCAGGTGTCCTCCGCGTACGTGCTGCACAACCTGGCGCAGCTGAAGCTGGACACCGGCGATCCCGAGGGGGCCAGCAACCTGCTGTCCGAGGCGCTGGCGCTCAGCCGCGACGGCGGCAGCAGGAGGGTCGAGACGCAGGTGCTCCACCGCATGGGCGACACCTACCTGGCGTGGGGCGAGCCGGGCCTCGCCGCGGACATCTTCGACACGGCGCTCACGATGGTGCGCGACCTCGGCGACCCGATCGGAGAGGCGTACATCCTCAACGGGCTCGGCATCGCCCGGCTCCGGCAGGGCGAGCTCCTGCTGGCCGAGGAGGCGCTGCGCCACGCCGTCCGGCTGGCCAGGACGACCGGTGACCGGCTCCCCGAGGCGCGTTCCCTGCTCGGGCTCGGAGAGCTGGCCGTGGCGTGCGGCGACGCCGAGCACGCCGTCGTCCACTGTGAGCAGGCGCTGAGCCTGTTCCAGTCGATGGGCACGCCGACCTACGAGGCGCGGGCCCTCGCCATGCTCACCGAGGCGCGGACCATGCTGCGCTCCGGCGGGCGTATGGGCGACTCGGGGAAACTGGTCGGCTGAGCCGGGTCGTGCTCGCCGGATGCGATAAGCTCTGCGATGCGTACGACGATCTTCATCCGGTGGCGCATTTCCCGCAGCACGGCCTGACCGGCGCACCCGAATTGTTTCAGGGCACCGCGGGAGCATTCACGGCGGCGATTCCTTGCCGGGCCTTATGCGGCATGGAACACCCGATCGCCGGTGACCGCATCTCGCAAAGAGCCTTTCCTCCTCGGAAAGGGATTCACCAGGTCTGTTCGCGCCGGTGAAGCGGGGAACCAAAGCCCCTTCTCTCCGTCGTGACCTGCGGCTATGATGCTCCTAGGAGCCCATGAGGCAATTTCGCCGCCCTCCCCCGCGCGAACCCTTACCACCCCGTGCCGTGCCCTAGCCGGGCGAGAACCGATCCCGAGAAAGATTGGCATTGATTCCTCGCGGAACAGCGGCATCGATACGCTTGGGACGTGACCGCTACGCGAGTGAGCAACAAAAGGCCCCCGGGGGCCGGCGTTCTCGATTTCGCCGTTTCCGTCAGCCGGGAGACGGCCGAGAGCCCGCCGTCCCCGCCTGCGTGCGGCGTGTGCGTACGGAACGACTCGCCCGGGCAGGCTCTCCCAGTCCGCGAGGGGCCATGATCAAGTCGATCCTGCCCGACTGCGTCGTGGCGGCCGATGTCTTCGCCGACGCGCCCGAGCCCGCGCTCTTCCCCGAGGAGGAGCTGGCGATCATCCACGCCGACGACAAGCGGCGCAAGGAGTTCGGCACGGCGCGGGTCTGCGCCCATGACGCGCTGCGCAAGCTGGGCATGCGCCCGAGTCCCGTGCTTCCCGGTCTGCGGGGGGAGCCCCAGTGGCCGCCGGGCGTCGTCGGCAGCATCACGCACTGCGCCGGCTACCGGGGGGCCGTCCTCGGCGTCGCCTCCAAGGTGACCACCATCGGCATCGACGCCGAGCCCAACGAGCCGCTGGTCCCCGGCATCCTCGACGCCATCTCCCTGCCGGAGGAGCGCGAGAGCCTGCGCAAGCTCGCGGCGCGCCACCCCCGCGTCCACTGGGACCGCCTGCTCTTCAGCGCCAAGGAGTCGGTGTACAAGGCGTGGTTCCCGCTCACCAAGCGGTGGCTCGACTTCGAGGACGTGCTGATCAACATCGATCCGGTGAACGGCAACTTCTCCGCGTGGCTGCGGGTGACGGGGCCGCGGGTGCGGGGGCAGCGGATCACCGCCTTCTCCGGCCGCTGGGTGGTCGAGGCCGGCCTGATCCTCACCGCGATCGTCGTGCCGAGCCCGGGAAGGTCCGGCCCGCCGAGACACGGCGTCCAGCGGCCCGCCGGACACGGCCGGTTCCCGCAGGCCTCCGTCGCGCCCCTCCGCTGATTCGCGCCAAGGCGCGTGGCGGGGTCCGAGCGGACGGTCCGGCGGGGTTCTGAGAATGTCATACCGGCTCAGTACGCTGGCCGGGCACGGCTGACCTCGGAGAATACGCAGGAGGGCCCATGTTCAGGCACACGAAGGCGTTCAGCGGATTCGCGGTGGACGATGTGCCGAAGGCCAGGGAGTTCTACGGCGACGTCCTCGGCCTCGATGTGTCGGAGGAGCACGGCATGCTGCGCCTCCACCTCGCCGGTGGCACAGATGTCCTGGCCTACCCCAAGCCCGGCCACACCCCCGCGTCGTTCACCATCCTCAACTTCCCCGTCGACGACATCGACCAGGCCGTCGACACGCTCACCGAGCGCGGGGTGAGGTTCGAGAGGTACGACGGCATCGAGGCGGACCAGAAGGGCGTCTTCCGCGGCGGCGGTCCTTTCATCGCCTGGTTCACCGACCCCGCCGGCAACGTCCTGTCCGTCCTACAGGAGAGGTCCTGACCCTCCGGGCCCGAGAACACCCCGGAGCTTGATCGAATGGGTGTTTGAATATCTGCCATATACTGGGCGAATGACCGCCGCGTTCCAGGCATCTCTGCTCGATCTGTGCGAGGAGGCCGGCCCGGGTCCGCTCGGGTCCACAGTCAGGCGCACTACCCTCGATCACGGGGCCTGGATCGACGTCCGGCCCGGCTGGATCGGCGGCGCCGACGCCCTGTTCGACCGGCTGGCGCGGGCCGTGCCGTGGCATGCCGAAAGACGGCACATGTACGACCACATGGTGGACGTCCCCCGGCTGCTGAAGTTCTACGACGAGGGTGAGCCCCTTCCCGACCCGATCCTCGAACAGGCCAAGGAGGCCCTAGACGCGCACTACGGTGAGGAGCTCGGCGAGCCGTTCCGCACCGCCGGGCTGTGCCTCTACCGCGACGGGCGCGACAGCGTCGCCTGGCACGGCGACCGCATCGGGCGCGGGCGCGCCGAGGACACCATGGTCGCGATCATCTCGGTCGGCACGCCCCGGGGCCTGCTGCTCCGCCCTCGCGGCGGCGGCCCGGCCCTGCGCCACGACCTCGGCCACGGCGACCTCATCGTGATGGGCGGGAGCTGCCAGCGCACCTGGGAACACGCCATCCCCAAGAGCACCCGGGTCACCGGTCCCCGCATCAGCATCCAGTTCCGGCCCCGCGGCGTCCGCTGACGCGAAATCCCACCCGAGGCCTCGGCTACGCGGGCCGTTCTGTCGCGTGCCGGGCGCCGGTTATGGCCTCCTTGAGGGACGCGCGGTTCACGTCGGCCTTGAGGCCGCTGATGCGGATGACGTGGCCCTCGTCGACGGCGGCGTACTCGTGCCGCCCGCCGCTCGTGCGATACCAGCCCGCCTCGTCGTACTCGCAGGAGTCCGGAGGGATCAGGGGCTCGGCGTCGTGGAGGGGCTTGGCCGCGCAGACGGCGTCGCTGAAGTGGCCTCGATCGACCCCGAACCACACCTGCCTGCCCTCGGCCGAGAAGTAGTACGCCTGGAAGCCCTCCCGGTTGTAGACGCTCATGGACTGCTCGGCCAGCTCGTACCCCGGCAGGTCGACCAGGTAGATCATGTCGGGCGCCACCCCTTCGGACCTGAGGTCGTCGAGCTGTGCCGGGCTGAGCGTCACGCCGGCTCCGCAGCCCGACACGAGCACGAGCCCGAGGAGCGACAGGGAGATCACTCGTCGCGTCACGGGTTCACTGTCTCGCAGGATCAGGGGCGTTCCCAGCGTTCGCCCAACCCGTCACTCCAGGTCCCGCCGGGTGAGCGTCATGCCCCGCCGGGCCGGCGGTTCGTCCGGCCGCACCTCGATTCCGCCCGCCGTCTCGCCTCGCGGCCTTCAGATCGTCCCCTGCGGTTGATCGAACCTGACAAGCCCCCGGCGGATCACCCCGGCCGACGCGAGGAAGGCGGTCAGCGCCCCGGGCAGTCAGGTGAACAGGAACAGCACGGTGGACATCGAGAACGAATAAAGGCGGCTCAGGTGCGGGTGTGGCGGTCGCGGGCCGCAAGGACCTGGGGCATCTCCCCTTCGAGCCATTCGATGAGGCCGAGCAGGCGCCGGGCCGCCTCGCGGCCGAGCGGGGTCAGGCTGTACTCGACCTTGGGTGGGATGGTCGCCTGGGCCTCGCGGTGGACCATGCCGTCGCGCTCCAGTGCCTGCAGGGTCTGGGCGAGCATCTTCTCGCTGACGCCGTCGACGCGGCGGCGCAGGGCGTTGAAGCGGTAGGCGCCCTCGCCGAGGGCGGCCAGGGCGAGGATGCCCCACCGGCTGGTGATGTGCTCCATCGTCTCGCGGGAGGGGCATCCGCGTGCGAACACGTCGAAGATGACCTGCCCGTGCTCGTCGCGGGCGAGGGTGGCCTGGTCTTCCATACCCCTAACCTTACGTTCTCGCCGAACTGCGCGACCGTTGGGTACTAACCACAGAATTGGCACTTTCTTATAGTTAGTACTAACCTGATGGTGAACCCCTGAGCGAGGAGAAGTGAAGATGATCGTTGTCACCGGTGCCACCGGGCAGCTCGGCCGCCTTGTCGTCGAAGGACTGCTGGAGACCACCCCCGCCGACCAGATCGTGGCGGCCGTACGGAACCCGGAGAAGGCCGCCGACCTGGCCGCACGCGGAGTGCTGGTGAGGGAGGCCGACTACGACAGGCCCGAGACGCTGAAGCAGGCCTTCGCCCCCGGCGACCGGGTTCTGCTCATCTCCTCCGACACCGTGGGAATCCGCCTCCCCCAGCACAAGGCCGTCGTCGACGCCGCCGCGGAGGCCGGTGTGGCGCTGCTCGCCTACACCGGCGTGCTGCACAGCGACACGACCCCTGTGGCGCTGGCCGTGGAGCACAGGGGCACTGAGGAGTACATCCGCGCCTCGGGCATCCCGTTCTCCTTCCTGCGCAACGGCTGGTACACCGAGAACTACGACAGCACGATCACCCAGGCCGCCGAGCAGGGCACGATCGTCGGCGCCTCCGGCGAGGGCCGCGTCTCCCCCGCCACCCGGGCCGAGTACGCCGCCGCCGCGGTGGCCGTCCTCACCGGCGAGGGCCACGAGAACACGGTGTACGAGCTGGCGGGCGACGTCGCGTGGACCAAGGCCGAGCTGGCGGCGGAGATCGCCGCGGTCACGGGCAAGCCTGTCACCTACCAGGACCTTCCCCGCGACGAGTACGAGCGGGTCCTTGCCGGGGCGGGCCTGCCCGAGCCCGTCGCCGCCATGTTCGCCGACATCGAGCTGGACATCGCCGGGGGAGCCCTCGTCGGCACCACGGGCGATCTCAGCAGGCTCATCGGCCGTCCGACCACTCCCCTGCGGGACACCGTGGCCGAGGTCCTGGCGCGGGCCTGACCCATTCGCGGCCGGTGGCCGGGACGGGTCAGGCCACCGGCCGGGGCGGGTCAGTCGAGGGCGCCGAGCGTGATGCCCTCGATGATGTGGCGCTGCGCCGCCACCGCGACGACGAGCACGGGGACGATCGTGATGAGCGACGCCGCCATGATCAGGTTGTACTGGGTGGTGAACTGGCTCTGGAACACCGACAACCCCTGCGACAGGACCGACATCTCGGTGGTGTTCACCACGATCAGCGGGAACAGGAAGTTGTTCCAGTTCTGCAGGAACAGGATGATGGCCAGCGCGGCGACCACCGGGCGCGCCAGCGGGGCGTACACGTTGAAGAACACCCGCAGCTCCGACGCCCCGTCGATGCGGGCCGCCTCCCCCAGCTCCCGCGGCGTGCCGAGGAAGAACTGGCGGAACAGGAAGGCGCCCAGCGCGGAGGCGATGTTCGGCACGATCAGGCCCTGGTAGGTGTTCAGCCAGTGCAACTCGCCGAGGAGCTGCGACATGGGAACGATGATCGCGCTGAACGGCACCATCAGCCCGCTCAGCGCGACGACGAAGAGCAGCCGCTTGGCCGGGAAGTCCAGCATGGCGAACGCGTAACCGGCCAGCAGCCCGCTCGCGAGCTGCCCGGCCGTGGCGGCCACGCCGAAGATCGCGGTATTGAGGTACCAGCGGCCGAACGGCGCCTGCGACAGGGCCCGCCCGATGTTGGACCACTCGGGATGCGCCGGCAGCAGGGGCGCCGCCGGATTGATGATCTCGGCGTCCGTCTTCAGGGCGCTCACCGCCATCCAGACGAGCGGGAACGCCACGATGACGACGGCCAGGGCGAGCAGCAGGTAGACCACCGAGCGGCGGGCGATCAGGCTAGCGGGCACGGTCGGCCCGCCCGAGCAGCCAGACCTGCGTGATGGTGATCAGCAGGGACAGCAGGAACAGCGCGACGCCCATGGCGTTGGCGCGGCCGGTGTCGAACTGGACGAACCCCTCGTTGTAGACGTAGTAGAGGGCGGTCTGGGTCGCGCCGTCCGGGCCGCCCTGCGTCAGCACGTAGATCTGGGTGAACGTCTGCAGGCCGGTGAGCGTGGTGACCACCCAGATCAGCAGGGTGTGGCGGCGCATCATCGGCCACTGGACGTGGGCGAACCTGCGCCACGCCCCCGCCCCGTCGACGCTGGCCGCGTCGAGCACGTCGCCGGGGACGGACTTCAGGGCCGCCACGTAGAGGATGACGTTCTGCCCGAAGAACTGCCACGCGCCGAAGGTCAGCACCGCGACCAGCGCCGGCCCCGGCGAGGACAGGAAATCCGCCTGAGGAAGGTGCAGAGCGCGCAGCAGCCTGTTGACCAGCCCGAACTGCGGCGCGAACATGTTGGCCCAGATCAGCGCGGTGGCGACGACGGGCACGACGAGCGGGATGACGAACGGCGCCCGCACCCGGGCGACGCCCGGGGCTCCGGAGTTGAGGAGCAGCGCGAGCCCGAGGCCCACTCCCATCGTCAGCAGGATGAAGCCGACGGTGTAGACACCGGTCACGCCGAGGGCGTGGCCACCGCCCTCCTCCAGCATCTGCCCGTAGTTGCCGAGGCCGACGAACCGCGGCGAGGCGTCGAACACCCCGCCGCCGTACAGGCTGCGCCACAGGAGCATCGCCAGCGGGATCAGCGAGAAGACCACGGTGAGCACGACCGTGGGCGCCACGAAGGCGTAGGCGAGGGTCCAGGTGCGGTGCCGCTGCCGCATCAGCCGAGCTTCTTCAGCGCCGCGTCTCCGTCTCGCGCCGCCTTGGCCAGGGCCTCGGCCGGGGTCTTCTGCCCCTTCAGAGCCGCGTTGATCTCCGTCCAGAGGCTCTGGGAGATCGCGTTGTAGGCGGGCGTGATCGGGCGGACCTTGCCGGTCTTCTCCGCCTCGGCGAAGACGGTGTACGTCGGGTCCCCGGCGATGTGGTCCTTCAGCGCCCGCTGCTCCAACTGGGCCGGGTCCGACGGCAGGCCGCCGTTCTTGGCCGCGAGGTAGGCGCCGCGCTCCGGGGTGGTCAGGAACTTCAGGAACGCGAGGCCCGCCTTCTCGGCGTCGGCGCCGGTCTTCAGCAGCGTGGCCACGCCGATGCCCATGCTCGTCGAGGTGCCGGCGGCGCCCTTGGGCATCGGGGCCACGCCGAAGTCCACCCCGGCCTTGCCGAAGGTCGGCACCGCCCACTGGCCGTTCACGATCATCGCGACGGTGCCGCTGGCGAACGCGGGCGCCCCGTCGAAGCTGCCCGCCTGGGCGTAGCTGGTGCTCGGCGCCGCCTTGCCCTTGACCAGGTCGACCCAGGTGGTGAGCGCCTTGACCCCGGCGGGGCTGTTGAAGGCGGTCGCCGTGCCGTCGGCGTTGAGGAAGGATCCGCCCTCGGCGTACAGCATGGGCGTCCACGCGAAGGTGATCCACTCGGCCTCGCCGAGCGGCACGTAGAAGCCGTACTTGTTCTTGGCGGGGTCGGACAGCTTCTTGGCGTCCTCGGCGAGCTCGGTCCACGTCTCGGGCGGGTTCTTGATGCCCGCGTCGGCGAAGGCCTTCTTGTTGTAGAACAGCACGATGTCGCCCACGCCGGCCAGGGCGATGCCGAGCTGGTGGCCCTTGTAGAACAGCGATTCCTTGATGCCGGGGTACAGCGCGTCGGTCTCGGCGGTCAGCTTGCCGTCCAGCGGGACGAGCTTCCCGCTCTGCGCGATCACCGGCAGGTCGGAGGGGTTCTGGGTGAGGAGCACCGTGGGCTGGGTGCCGTTCTTCACCGCCGAGATCACCTTGGGCAGGAACTGGTCGGAGCTCGCGATGTACTGCCCCTTGGCGTGCATGCCGGGGTGGGCCTTGTCGAAGGCCGCGTCGATCTCGGCGATCTGGTCGGGCTGCCAGCGGCTCGTCCAGTACGTGAACGTGCCGCCCGCGGCGCTCGATCCGCCCGGATCACTCGACCCCCCGCACGCCGCGACGGCGAGGACGAGGCCTGTCGCGATCGCGCCGGCGGCGCCCCTCTTCCTGATCTTCATATATCCGCCACTCCCTGGCCTTGCCCCCATGACACACGGAGTGCCTGACCGAAATCGTCACAATCTCGCACTGCCCTTTGTCCGGGGCCATGATAACCGAGCCAAGCGGTAGGTAAATCTTGACTTTCCCTTCCCGCCGGTCGCCGCCATACCCCTGTCGGGCAACTGCCCCGGAGTCCGCCACCTCCTCGTCGCCGTCGACAAGATCGACATCGAGGGACGCCGGGTGGAGTGCACCGACGCCGAGGGCAAGCCCCGCGACCTCGGCTAAGACCGGCTGGTCATCGCGATCGGCAGCGTCAACAAGCTGCTGCCCATCCCCGGCGTGTCGAAGCACAGCCCGAACTGCGGCGCGCCGCACCGGTACGACCGTCGCCGAGGCCACCGCGGAAGGGGTCAAGCTCTCCGACGGGGAGTCGCCTGCGGCGACGCGGCGGCGGTGCCGGACCTGGCCGACTGAACCGTTCTCACCGGCTGACCAGCGGTGATACCGCCCGGGGGTTCGGCGGCGCCGTACGTGGTAGTAGGGCGGGATGCCTGACGATGATCGCCGAAACCGAATCCTGGTGGGCACGGCGTCGTGGACCGACAAGAGCCTGCTCTCCTCGGGCTGGTACCCCGAAGGCGTGTCCAGCCCGGCGGAACGGCTCGCCTTCTACGCGGCGCGGTTCCCGCTCGTCGAGGTGGACGCCACCTACTACCATCCGCCCGCCGTTCGCACCGTCGAGGCCTGGCGCGACCGTACGCCACCGGACTTCACCTTCAACATCAAGGCGTTCTCCCTGCTGACCCAGCACCCCACCCGGACGCAGAACCTGTACAAGGACCTACGGGAGAAGCTCGGCTCGTCCAGGCCGACCGTCTACCTGCGGGACGTCGGCCAGGAGATCGCCGATCAGGTGTGGGAGCGCTTCGCCGCCACGCTCCTCCCGCTCCAGGAGGCGGGGAAGCTGGGGGCCGTCCTGTTCCAGTTCCCGCCGTGGTTCACCCCGGGCAAGGACAGCAGGGAGTACATCCTCGACTGCGTGCGGCGCTGCCGGCCGATGCGGGTCTGCGTGGAGTTCCGCAACTCCGGCTGGATGACCGAGCGGAACCGCGACGAAACCCTCGGGTTCCTCGCCTCGCACGGCATCCCGTACGTGAGCGTCGACATGCCGCAGGGACACTACTCGTCCATCCCGCCGGTGATGGCCACGACGGCCGACCTCGCCGTCGTCCGCTTCCACGGCCATTCCGACAAGTGGACCAGCAAGAACATCGAGGAACGCTTCGCCTACCTCTACTCGGAGGAGGAATTGAGGAAGTGGGCGGTCGAGATCGGCGACCTCGCCACCCGCGCCCGCACCGTCCACGTCCTGATGAACAACTGCTGCGCCGACAACTCCCAGCGCAACGCCGCCCGGCTCACCACCCTCCTCGCCGAACTGCACGCTCCGGTGTTCCAGCGCCAACCGGAAAGCCGCCAACTCCCCCTCCCAGGGCTCGCCCCGACCTCAGACCCCCGGTTCGGACGTTTCGCCGACCCGGGAGACCACAGATCCCTGACCTCGAAACGGGGTGAGCCTCCCCTTCGCCGCCTGACGCCCTGATGGTTCGCCGGACCCGGAGAACCAGGCAGCCGCGACTCCCCCTCCCCCGACCCCGACCAAGCTGGGGCTCCCTGTCACCTGACGCCTTGACGGTTCGCTGGACCGGGGCTTACATTCCTTTGAACAAGTCTAGACAGGTAGGTTCCATGGCCGGTGTACAGGGCAAAGAGGCGGGCGAGGCTCCCGGGGCGGGCGGCCGGCAGCTCAAGGTCGAGCTGCACGGGCTCGACGTGATCGGTGACGCCGAGCGCAAGGGTCGTCCAAGACAGCTGTTCTGGCCGTGGTTCGGCGCCAACGTCTCGGTCCTCGGGCTGAGCTACGGCTCCTTCGTGCTCGGCTTCGGCATCTCCTTCTGGCAGGCGCTCGCGGCCGGGGTCGTCGGGATCCTGCTCTCGTTCCTGCTGTGCGGGTTCGTCGCCCTCGCGGGCAAGCGCGGATCGGCTCCGACCATGGTCCTGAGCCGGGCGGCCTTCGGCGTGCGCGGCAACCGCCTGCCCTCCGCGATCTCGTGGGTGCTGACGGTCGGGTGGGAGACGGTGCTCACCGCGCTGGCGACCCTGGCGACCGCCACCGTCTTCGACCGGCTCGGCTGGGGAGGCGGCACCCCCACCAAGGTGATCGCGCTGATCGTCGTCACCCTGCTGATCGTCGCCGGCGGCGTCATGGGGTTCGACCTGATCATGCGGATGCAGACGGTCATCACGGTCGTCACCGGCGTGCTGACGGTGGTCTACATCTTGCTGGTCGCCGGCCATATCCACTGGGACGCGGTCTCCGCGATGCCGGGCGGCTCGGCTCAGCAGTTCATCGGGGCGCTGGTCTTCATGCTGACCGGGTTCGGCCTCGGCTGGGTGAACGCCGCGGCCGACTACTCGCGTTACCTGCCGAGAAGGTCGTCGAGCGCGGGCGTGGTGGGCTGGACCACGTTCGGCGCGTCGGTGGCGCCGCTGGTGCTGCTCGTGTTCGGCCTGCTGCTGGCCGGTTCCTCCGGCGCCCTCAGCACCGCGATCGCGAGCGACCCGATCGGGGCGCTGACGACCATCCTGCCCACCTGGTTCCTCGTCCCCTTCGCCGCCGTGGCCGTCCTCGGGCTGGTCGGCGGCGCCGTGCTCGACATCTACTCCTCCGGCCTGGCGCTGCTGGCCACCGGGCTGCGGGCGCCGCGCTACGTCGCCGCCCTGATCGACGGGGGGCTCATGGTCGCGGGGACCATCTACATCGTCTTCGTCGCCGACGACTTCCTCGGCCAGTTCAGCGGCTTCCTCACCACGCTCGGCGTGCCGATCGCCGCCTGGTGCGGCGTCATGCTGGCCGATGTCGCGCTGCGCCGCCGCGACTACGACGAGACCGACCTCTACCGCCCGTCGGGCCGCTACGGCGACATCCCCGCGGCGCCCATCGCGGTCATCGTCGCCTGCACGGCCATCGGGTGGGGCCTGGTCACCAACACGGCCGCGAGCTGGCTCGGCTGGCAGGGCTACCTGCTGGATCGGCTCGGGCTCGGCGGCAGGTCGGGCTCGTGGGCCTCCGCCAACCTCGGCGTACTGGTCGCCCTCGTCCTGGGCTTCGCCGCGACCTGGGCGCTCACCCGGTCAAAGGTGCGCTCCCAGGAGCGGCTCGCCTCAGAAGACCCCGGCTCGACACCGGCGCAAGCGACCAAGCTATGACCCTCCCACTCTGCGTAAGGACTCCCGTCCGGGAGAGGTGGACTCCGAGCCAGAAACCCTCAGCGCGCACGCCGGCCCTTCCGCTCTCCCGGATTCCGGCGCCGGACCTGCGGGGGTGCGTACCGAAAGGACGACCACGTGAGCGTGGCCCTCAAGCATCAGCGGATCACCGTCGAGCTCGAGAGGGAGATCCGTTCCGGCCGGGTGCCGCGTGGTGCCCGGCTTCCGGGTGAGCTGTCGCTCGCCCGGCGGTTCGGAGTCAGCCGCAACACGGTCCGTACCGCGCTCGCCGAGCTGAGCCAGGCCGGTCTGATCGCCACGCGGACGGGCAAGGGGTCGTTCGTCCTGTTCGACGGCCGCCCGCTGGATTCCCGGCTGGGATGGGCACGCGCGCTGGCCGCCCAGGGCGTGGAGACGAGGGTGCGGGTTCTCGGCATCACCGCCACGAGCGACGACGAGCTCGCCGCGCGCCTGAACCTCGACTCGCCGGAGGTGATCGCCGTCGAACACGTACGCGAGACCGCTGAGGGGGCCGTGATCTCGTACGAGCGCAGCTGCGTCCCCGCGATCGAGGGCCTTGAAGAGCTGCCCACCCGAGGGCTGGACGGCGGGTCGGTGATCGAGACGCTGGTCCGCGCCGGGCTGCATGCCGACCACGGCGAGCAGCGGCTCCGCGGGCGCCGGATCGACGACCGCGAGGCAGAGGTGCTCGAACGTGAGCCGGGCGAATGGTTCCTCGCCACCGAACGCACGAGCTGGACGGCCGACGGGCGGTTCGCCGAACACGTGCGCAGCCTCCTGGACCCCGAGCATTTCCAGCTCCACCTCGCCTTCAGCGAAACCGGCACATGACCCTCCCCCGTCCCGCCCCGGCGACGCGCCACACGACCCCATCTCCGTGTAACGGACTCCGGGCTCGAAGACGCGGACGATGTAGTCGAGCACGACCAGCCGCTTCTCGCGTCGCGTCGGGATCGCCCGCAACCGGCCTTCGACCAGGAACTTCTGGACGACCCTGTCCTCGGCCGAGACCGGGGCGACGGGTTTGGCCGTGGCGTGCAGCAACTCGCGGAACCGCTCCCGCCGCACCCGCCAGCCGTCCTCGGACTTTTCGGCGAGCCCGCCGCGTTCGAGCCGGTCGAGTGCCCGCCGCACGGCGTCCTGGTCGAGCCCGGAGGCGTCCGTCCCGCCGTTCAGGACGAGAGCGGAAAGGACCCGCAGCGTGTCGTCCTGGTAGAGCAGTCCAAGGACGCGCCTGACCTCTTCCTCGCTCATGATCTCCAGCCAATCGACTCAGACGATGATGTTCCGTACGGCCCGGACCCGCCGGGCGCGAGCCGACCCCCACATATGTTGCCCCCCAGCGGGCTCGCCGTTCCTTTCCCTCATCATTGTGGTCCCCAGCGGCCTTACGGGTCATAGCTTGGGCTGGCCTTCACCCGCGAGCGCGCGCGATCCTGGCCCGTTCGGAGAACGTGGGCCGTCCAGGCCGATCTGCGGCGGCCCGCGGAAATCCTCGGCGATCCCGCTGCCTACGGGCACTACATCGAGAACCTCGGCAACGACCCTCTGGTGTTCCCGGAGACGTTCCGCAACCCGCGCTTCGAGGACATCTCGCTGACCCAGTGGATGGCGGCCACGCCCGCGTGCTGTCGGGAATGTGATCGAGACGCTCTTGCTAAGCGGGCCACCGTGGGCAATTATTTTCATCCAATCGGCTGTGAATGAAAGGAATGATTGCGGCCTGCGGTGCGCCGCGCGTACGAGCGCGCTCACCAGGCAGTTCGAGCTCACGATCAGGGCCGTCCAAGGCCACCGCGTGGAGAGAGGAGCTGAGACGAGTGGACATCAGTGCCGCCGCCTACGTCCAGAAGGTCGAGAGGCTGGTGCACGACGTCGCCGCGAGCCAGGCATGGGCCGTGGGCGAGGCCGCGACCCTGCTCTGCGCCTGCCTGCGCGAGGGCGGGGTGATCCAGGCGTTCGGCTCCGGGCACTCCGAGGCGATCGCGATGGAGATCGCGGGACGCGCCGGCGGGCTCGTGCCCACCAACCGGCTGGCACTGCGCGACCTCGTGCTGTACGGCGAGGAGCCTCCCAGCGTGCTCCGCTCCACCGAGCTGGAACGGGACCCGTCGATCGCCCGCCGCATCTACGACCTCGCGCCCATACGGCCGCAGGACGCCTTTGTCATGATCTCCAGCTCCGGGGTCAACGGCTCGGTGGTCGAGCTCGCCTCGATCGTCAAGGAGCGCGGCCACGGGCTCATCGCGCTGACCTCGGTGCGGCACAGCAACGAGATGACTTCCCGCCACCCGTCCGGGCTCAAGCTCCTCGACCTCGCCGACGTCGTGCTCGACAACGGCGCTCCGTACGGTGACGCGGTCATGCCGCTTCCGGAGGGCGGCACCTTCGGAGCGGTGTCGACCATCACCTCCGCCCTGCTCGCGCAGATGGTCGTCGCCGAGGTGGTGCGGGAGCTGCTCAAGGCGGGCGAGGTGCCGCCGATCTACCGTTCGGCCAACGTCACCGGGGGTGACGAGCACAACCGGGCGCTCGAAAGCCGCTACGCCGGGCGGATCCGCCGCGGCGGCTGACGGGCGGCGGCTACCGAAGAGCCGTAGCTCTTGATCCAATGCATTGACACCAGGTTTGACCAGAGAATCCCCGCACCCGTACGAGGCTCTCCGGCGAAGAGGATCGCGAGGCCGCGGCGGAGGCTCCACCCCCCAGGAGGACTTCATGGCGGACAGCTCCTTTTCCCGGCGCGAACTACTGCGAAGCGCCGCCCTCGCCGGCCTGCTCCTTCCCGGGGCGGGCGCGCTCGCGGCGTGCGCGTCCCCGGCCGGCGGCGGCAACACCGCCGGGTCGCAGGCCCCTGCCACCGGGGCCAAGACGGCGGCGAACCCACTCGGCATCGCCGAGGACAAGCCCTTCGAAGTGGTGATCTTCGACGGCGGCTTCGGCGACGCCTACGCACGGGACATCCACGAGCCGCTGTTCAAGGGCAAGCACGCCAAGGTCGAGATCAAGCACACGGCCACGAAGGAGATCGCCAAGACGCTGCAGCCCCGGTTCGCCGGGGGCAACCCTCCCGAACTCATCAACAATTCCGGCGACAACGCGATGGACTTCGGCGCGCTGGCCCAGGACGGCCAGCTGCAGGACCTCGGCCCGCTGCTCGACGCTCCCAGCTGGGACGACCCGAATGTGAAGGTGCGGGACACGATCCTGCCCTCCGCCATCGAGCTCGGCACCTACGACGGCACTTTCTCCGTGCTGAACTACGCCAACACGGTGTGGGGCATCTGGTACTCCAAGAAGCTCTTCGGCGACAACGGCTGGGAGGTGCCCAAGACCTGGGACGAGTTCACCGCGCTGTGCGAGAAGATCAAGAAGTCCGGCAAGGCCGCGCCGTTCACCTACGCGGGAAAGCACCCCTTCTACATCTACGAGACGATCCTCACGCTCTCCGCCAAGATCGGGGGCGCCGATGTCCTGAAGAACATCGACAACCTGGCGGACGGCGCGTGGAAGGCCGAGCCGGTCGCGAAGGCCGCAGGCGCCTTCGCCGAGATCGGCGCCAAGTACCTGCTCCAGGGCACGGAGGGGCTGGACCACATCCAGACCCAGACGGCGCAGAACAAGTACGAGGTGGCCATGCTGCCCAACGGGTCGTGGCTGGAGAACGAGCAGAAGGACACCACCCCGGCCGACTTCGGCTACGCCATGTTCCCGCTCCCCTCGTTCACCGACTCCGACGCGCTGCCGTACGGCACGCTGCACTCCCGGCCCGGTGAGGAGTACTTCGTGGCCGCCAGGTCGGCGAACCCGCTCGCCGGCGTGGAGTACATGCGCGCCATGCTCTCCAAGGAGGGCGCGGGCAAGTTCACCGAGCTGGTCAGCACCCTCACCGTGGTGAACGGCGCGGCGGACGGTCGTACGCTCAAGCCCGGCCTGCAGAGCGCCGCCTCGGCCCTGAAGGAGGCGGGGACCAATGTCACCTACTTCCGGTTCCGCCAGTGGTACAAGGAACTGCACGACGAGGTGGCCGCCGCGACCGGCCAGCTCATGTCGGGCCGGCTGAAGGTGGCCGAGTGGGCCGACCGGTGCCAGAAGAAGTCCGACGAGATCAAGAACGACTCCTCGGTCAAGAAGTTCACCCGCTGACCGAAGCGGTCCACCGGAGCGGCAGGAAAGGCGGTGAGCAGGATGACGAACGGCAGGACGCGCGTGGCGAGAAGGACCGACTTCACCAGGGCGCGGTTCATCGCGGGCTTTCTCTCGGTTCCGGTGCTGCTCTACCTGATCTACGTGATCTCCCCGTACGCGCAGGCCTTCTACATCGCGATGACCAACTGGCGGGGCGTGAGCGCCAGCCCCCGGTTCGTCGGGCTGGAGAACTTCCAGAGGCTGCTGGGCGACGGCACCTTCTGGACGGCGGTCGGCCACAACGGCCTGCTGCTGGTCCTGCTGCCCCTGCTCACCATCGCGATCGCCCTGTTCTTCGCCTTCCTTCTCAACGCCGGCGGGACGGCAGGGGGCGTGTCCGGCATCTGGGGTTCGAGGTTCTACCGCGTGGTGTTCTTCTTCCCCCAGGTGCTGGCGGTCGCGATCGTCGCCGTCCTGTTCCAGCAGGTGTTCCGGCCGGACCGGAGCGGCATGCTGAACGCACCGCTCATGGCACTCGGGCTGGAGCCCGTCGGGTTCCTGTCGAATCCGGATGTGGCGTTCTGGTCGATCCTGGGCGTTCTTGTCTGGCAGGCTGTCGGGTTCTACGTGGTGCTCTTCTCGGCCGGCATGGCCTCCATCCCGCGCGAGATGTACGAGGCCGCCCAGATCGACGGGGCGGGACGCGTCCAGCTGTTCTTCCGGGTCACGCTGCCCCTGCTCTGGGACACCGTGCAGGTCGGGCTGATCTATCTCGGCATCGCCGCACTGGACGTGTTCGCCATCGTGTGGGTGATGACGGCCGAGCACGGCGGGCCCGACCACTCCACGACGGTGATGGCCGCCGAGATCTACCGCAACGCGTTCCAGTACTTCAAGTTCGGCTACGCCTCGGCCATGGGCGTGGTGCTGTTCTTCTTCACGGTCGCCTTCGCGGTGCTGGCGATGCGCCTGTCGCGTCGCGAGCGGATCGAGTTCTGAGGGGGCCTGGCAATGGTTTCGCGGGCGGAGAAGGTGACGCTCAGCCGGAGCGCGGCGCGCGAGTGGCGCAGGATCCGGCTCGGGCCGCTGTCGGGGCTGTCCCACCTCGCGCTGATCGTGTGGACCGTGCTCGTGGTGGTGCCCATCGTCTGGACGTTCCTCGCCTCGGTGAAGAGCGAGGACGAGATCTTCGGCAGCGCCTGGTCGCTCCCCGCCACCATGCGCTGGGACAACTGGGCCCGGGCCTGGGACCACGCCCACGTCGGCCAGTACATGGTCAACAGCGTCGTGATCGTGGCGTTCGGCACATTCGGCACCATGCTGTTCGGCTCGATGGCGGCGTACGTGCTCGCGCGCTACCGGTTCCGGGGCAACCGGGCCATCTACCTGCTGTTCGTCTCCGGGCTGGCCTTCCCGGTGTACCTGGCGCTGACGCCGCTGTTCTTCGTGGTGCAGAACATGGGGAACATCCCGCTGATCGGCCAGTTCATCGGGCTGGACACGCGGGGCGGGCTGGTGCTCGTGTACATCGCGTACTCGCTGCCGTTCACGGTGTTCTTCCTGTCGGCGTTCTTCCGCACGCTTCCGCACGCGGTGGCGGAGGCGGCGTTCGTGGACGGGGCGTCCCACAGCCGGGTGTTCTTCCAGATCATGCTACCCATGGCCCGACCGGGCATCGTCAGCATCACGATCTTCAACATCCTCGGCCAGTGGAACCAGTACCAGATACCGCTGGTCCTGCTCAGCGGCCAGTCCAAGGACAAGTGGGTGATCACCCAGGGCATCGCGGACATCTCCACGGCAGCGGGCTACGACGCCGACTGGTCGGCGCTGTTCGCCGCGCTGAGCATGGCGATCCTGCCCATGCTGATCGTGTACACGATCTTCCAGCGCCAGATCCAGGCCGGGCTCACCGCCGGAGCGCTCAAGTAGCCCGGAACCTGATCCATGAGGCTGGGCGGGATGGCGGTCAGCCGCGGAGGCGCTTTTTCATCTCCGCCTCGTAGATGTGCCGCCGGCCCTGCGCCAGCTGGTTCCTGATCCGCTCCTCCAGGTCGACGAAGCAGCGCCGGTAGCCGTCGTCGTACTCCTCGACGATCTGGAAGGTCCACCGGCCGGCGAGCACATCGCGGCCGAGCAGGTCGGCGCCCACCGCGTCGGCATGGTCGCCGTGCCCCGCCTCGCGAAGCAGGCTCACCGCCTCCTCCAGCATCAGGTGGGCACCGCCGGTCAGCTGGTGGAAGGCGTACAGGTGACCTCGTGCCCGCTCGGCGGTCTCCAGGGCCTCCGACAGCTTGCCGAGCGCCTCGACGGTGGTGTCGTCCATCCCGGCGGGCCGCCGGTGGTCCGGATCTGGGACATACGCGTTCATGAGCTGATCACTACCCGGCTCGGACGCGCCAATCCTGGCTCCGGGCGGCGCGGGCCCTGCGCTCGTCGGGATCGGTGCCTCCCCAGATGCCGTGCTCCTGGCGGCTCGTCACCGCGTAGTCCAGGCAGGCTGTCCGCACGGGGCAGCGGCGGCAGACCGCCTTGGCCCTCTCGTGCTGAACGTGGCCAGGCCCCTTGGCGGAGATCGGGAAGAAGAGCTCCGGATCCTCGCCGCGACAGGCGGCACGACGCAGCCACGAAACAGCAGGTATGACAGTGTCCTGGATGACCATATCTATCCAATACGAGTGAGTGAACGTAACGGCTTCCGGCTCAGCCCGAGAAGTCGCGTGCCCGCTCTGATCGCGTTGACACCTCTTTTTAGGGATAAATGCACCAACTCAATTCGGCTGTTTCGGTCCTGACGTATTAGCGCGTTTCTGTCGCCCGTACCCACTCGCCCGTCACGCCAGGGCCTCCTGCTCGTCGAGGTCGTCCTCGTCGTCGGGGTAGAGGGTGTCCTCCTGCGAGCCGGGCGGGGCGTGCCGCCGGGGGGTGAACCCGAGGAGCTCCTTGACCAGCTCGTCGTTGCCCGCGTACCCGGCGTCGGCGTCGAAGACCTGGGCTCCGTCCCAGAGCGCGAGGATGGTCGACACCGTGCGGAGCTCGCTGTCGTGCAGCAGGTCGTAGTGCGCGATCATCGGCACGGTGGGGTACGTGCACCACAGGTCGTGGCCGGTCATGAAGAGGTCGAGATCGAACTGAACGGTCAGCCCGAGAAGCTCGGGTTTGTAGTTGTCGTCGATCCCGGCGAACGCCTCGTCGAGGGCGATCACCCGTGGGCACGAGGCCCGTCCCGACGAGTAGAGCGCGTTGGCGGCGGCGAACAGCGGGAGGTGGATCGAGGCGGACTTCTCGCCACCCGACATCTGCGAATGCTTGGCCCGGGTCAGCCGGACCTCGGGCTCTCCGCGCCGCGCCATCAGCAGCTCGAAGGTGTACCAGGAACGGTAGTCGAGGACGCCGGCGAGCGCCTCCTTGTAGGTCGCGCGGGAGTTCCTCCCCCGGTAGTCCCTGAGCATCTGCCGGAGGTGGCCGCGCAGCGTGGCGAGCCCCTGGTGCCCGAGCGCCGCCGCGTCGCGCACCAGCAGGGCCGCCACGGCACGCTGCCTGTCGTCGATCTTGTCGGACTGGACCCAGCGGATGCCGATCGTCGCGCCGGAGGACATGGGCTTGGAACGGGTGTCGGCGTTCATGCCTCGCACCAGATCCTTCGCGGCGACGACGCGGGAGTGGATCTGCTGTGCCAGCCCTGTCAACAGCTCGTCCTCAAGGACGGTGCGCTCGCGTTCCTCAAGGAGCACTCCCTGCTCCCCGGCACGCTCGGCGACGCCACGGGCGAACGCCGACACCGGACCCCGGCCGTCGGCGTCGATGACGTGGACGGTCAGCACCGCGCCGGGCTCCCAGTCGAGCCGGTAGTCCTCCTGACACCTCTCCAGGGCCGCCTGGAAGTCGCGCAGGGCGTTGGAAATGCGGTCCAGGGTGTTCTTCAGCGTGGCGTCGGTGACCGCGCGCCCTCCCTGCGTCGCCGCGTCGTAGGCGTCGATGATCGCCAGAGCGTCGCCCGGCAGGGTCGCGCGGACCGCCTCCCGTGGATCGGGCGAGGACTCGGCCAGCATCAGCTCGGCGACACCCTCCGCCTCCCGCTCCGGCCCCCGAGGGTGGTTCTCCAACGGCCAGGGCGTGGGGTCGGTGACTCCGACCAGCGGGCGAAGGTCGGCCTGGGTGTAGGGGACGAACTCGGCGATCTGCTCGGCCATGCTCAGGAAGGCGCCGGCGAGGGCCTCGCGCCCGTGTTCGAGATCGGCCCCAGCGAGCACCTCGGCCTCCCGCTCGCGGGTCGCCACCTGCTCCTGCTCGCTTCGGGTCGTACGCGCCAGGACGATCAGGCGCTCGGTCTCCGTGATCTGCCGGAGCACCTCCTTCAGGTCGGCGTCGAACGTGCGCTCCAGCGTCTCCAGCCGTTCGACCAGGACGGCGTGCGCCGCCTCGCGCGCGCCGAGGGCCATCTCGGCCTCGGCCTGTTCGTGGCTCAGCCGCTCGACGGTCTCCTCGCGCTCCGCGAGGTCACCCTGCGCCGTGACGATCTTCTCCCGCTCGGCGCACAGGCCCTCGGCCGCGCGCAGCAGGTCGTCGAGCGCCTGCGCGACGGCGTCGACCTCGCGGGGGTCGCGGGGCATCGCCAGCTCGGCGGCGGCCTGCCGGAGCCGCCTGGTCGCCGCGCCCACCTCGGCGACCGCACTGTCGACGTGCTTCGCGGTCTCGCCGAGCCGTGCTCGCGCCACCGCCAAGCGGGTGGCCCGATCGGCGACCCCACCCGCGGCCGTGACGATCGGCCCGGTCTCGGGCAGCTCTTTCCTGGCAAGGCCGAAATCGGCCACGAGCCCGTTGAGGCGCTCGGATTCCTCGCCCAACCCCTGCTGGGTCTCGACGTGCGCCGCGATGAGCCGGTCGTACTCGGCGACGCGCACCAGACGGCGAGCCGCCCGGTTGGTGGCCCCGATGTACTCCGCCGCCGCCTTCGGCCGCCCGCCGACATAGGGACCGAACCCGAAACGAGCTCCTCCACCGACCGCCAGAACCGGCCCGACCGCCAGAACCGAGCGCTCCCCGCCCCCGGCACCACCCCCCGCCTCATCCCGAGCCCCCGCGTTGAACACAACCCCGGCCTCGTCCCGAGCCCCCGCGCTGACCTCAGCCCCCGCCTCGTCCGCAGCCCCCGCCTCGTCCCGAGCCCCCGCGTTGACCTCAGCCCCCGCCTCGTCCCTCGGACGTCCAGCGGAGGCCGTCTCCGGTTCTCGGGCGAGAGCGTCGTCGAGGGCGATCGAGCGCAGGATGGCCTCGATGACATCGGCGGGCACCATGCTCTGCCGCTCGGCGACGAGAATGCCGTCGAGGGTCTGCCCCTGTGGGCGCTCGTCCTCGGGCAGGGGGACCAGGTATCCGTCCGCCTCGCCCTCGGCCAGCGCCGCGACGGTGAGCCGCGGATCGGGATGGATCCAGGCCGTCAGCAGCCCCGCCCCGTACAGGGCGCCCTCGATGCCGGCGGCGGCACACTCGTCCACCTCGTCGGCGAACCGGACGAGCCGCCAGAGCGGCGCGCCTGGGCGCCCGTCGCGGGCGGCCGTGCGCAGGTCGTTGGGGGGAGGCGCGTCGTCGCGCTCGGCGGCCACCGCCTCCCGTTCGGCGCGCAGATCTCGCAGGAGCTTTGTGACGCGCGCCTCCTCGGCGGCCACGTGGGCTCTGGCCTCGATCACCGCGGCACGGCGTTCCTCGGTCAGCTCCCCGAAGACCTCCGGCAGCCTGCGCGCCCCAGCCTCCCCGATCTCCCCCAGCGTCTCCTCCAACACCGCCAGATCACCAGCACCGACCACCGCGACCTCACCGACCGACGGTCCGGCAGCACCGACCACCGCGACCTCACCGACCGACGTTCCCGCAGCACCGCCAACCACGACCTCACCGACCGACGTTCCCGCAGCACCACCGACCGCGACCTCACCGACCGACGTTCCCGCAGCACCACCGGCCGCGACCGCGCCCGGACCATCAGCCGTGGCCGCCGCCACCGCTGGATGCACGGCCACGAGCCAGCGCTGGGCCCATCGCGTCAGTGCCTCTTTGGCGGCGTGGCGTGATCGGTCGAGCCTGTCCTGGGCGGCGGACAGCTCTTCCTCGCCCGCGGTCACCGCCCGGTCGGCCTCTTCAGCCGCCGTCTCGGCGCGCTTCCGTTTCGCTTCGGCCCCATCGAGCGTGGCCAGATGCCCACGTACCGTCTCGACGTCGCCGCGCCGGGCCGTGACCTTCGACCTGGCCAGTGCAAGGCTCTCCCGCGGAGAAATGAGACTCTCCTGCGGAGAAGCACCGGAGCCACCGCCACCACCGGCGATATGACCTCCCTCGGAGGTCACACCAACGTCGGAGTGCCCGTCTGCGGGTGTGGGGTCGGCGGTGTCCGTTACGCCGGCGCGGCCGGCGGAGTCGGCCATCTCGTTGAGGTGACGGTCGGCCTTGTCGCGGGCGTCTCGCAACCGGTCGGCCGCCTTGCCGGCCTCGGTGCCGAGCCTGGCGATGTGGCCACGCACCTGGGTGAGGCGCTGTCGCTCCCTCGCGATGCCCGCGCCGTCGTCGGCGATCTGGCGGCGCAGCCCGTCGAGCTCTCCTCTGGCCTTGTACGCCTCGTGCTGCTTCAGCACGGCCAGCCTGCCGTCGTACTTGGCCAGCTCGGCCTCCGCGGCCTCGCGCCCGGCCGTGGCGGCGGCGCGAGCCGTACGGGCGCGTCGCAGCTCGGACGCCGCCCGGGCGATGCGGGAGGCGCAGCTCGCCGCCCCCTCTAGCCGCTCGCGGATGCGGTCGAGGTGGTGCCGGACATGTGCCCGCAAGTACGCGGTGTAGTGGCCGAGGAACTCCTTGACGGCACTGTCGGCGAGGGTGAGGTCGTCGAAGAGGCGCTGCACGGCGGCGAGGTTCTCGAAGTCGCGCGCGGCCTGCTCGACCAGGACGGCGTCGACGGGGCTGAGCCCGGCGCTGAGGGTGTCGGACACCTTCACCGGGTCGAGATCCTTGGCGAGCAGCGGGCGGCGCAGCGCCAGGAGCAGGTCGAGAAGCTGGGCGTACCGCTCCTTGCCGAGCCCGAACAGGTGTGCGTCGACCGCGGCCCGGTAGTCGGTCGCGGTCCTGTGCCTGGCTCCGGGCTCCAGCACCGCTTTGAGCTGCTTCTCGGTGAGGGGCCGCGAGTCGGCGGACAGCAGCCCGAAGTCCACGCCGACGCGCCTGCCCGTCACGAAGAACGAAGGCGTGACGCCGTCGCGGTGACGGTGAGCCCGCAGCCCGATGATCAGCGTGACCGCGTCCCCACCCCTTGGCCCGAGCTCTCGCTCACCACCCCCGGCTTCCCGGTCAACGGCCTCGGCGTCGTCTGTGTCGGGGTCGTACGCGTAGGCATCGTGGGCCTCGTCCGTGTCGTCGGAGTCTTGGGTGAACTCCATCCATACGTAGCCGTACTCTGCTTCCTGGCCGCGGTAGAGGAGGTTGGACTTCATGGTGCGGTTCTCGCCGCTGAAGGGGTCGAGGCGCCTGGCGTCGCTCACGCCGTCGAGCACGAAGGGGAACAGCACCTCCAGGGCCTTGGTCTTGCCGGAACCGTTGTGCCCGCGCAGCACCAGTCGCCCGTCGGCGAAGACGAACTCCTCGTCGATGTAGTCCCAGATATTGATCACACCTGCGCGCGACGGTTTGAAGCGGCCGGATGCGGGTGTCATGAAAGGGATTCCTCCGGAAGAGACGGCGAGAGGTGCAGGCCGAGCTGGCCCTGGTTGTGGCGCCTGTCGGGCAGCGCCAGCGTGATGTTGCGGTAGCGGGCGAAGGCCGGGAGCAGCAGCACGCCGCCCGGATGTCGCCGGACCAGCCGGAGCTCGGTGAGGAGCGTCACCGCGGCGTCGAGCAGACCCTCTGGATCGTGCTGCCACATGCTGGAGAACGAGGCCGCGCCCAGCTCCTCGTACAGCTCGCCGACCATCGCCGCCAGCCGTGCCCCCTCGACCAGCGCCACCTCGGCGGAGGGAGGGATGCCGGCGCCCGGCTCCGCGCCGGGGGGCGGGGCCCACGCGAGCTCGCGGACGACCCCGGCCCGGGGAAGGGCGGAGTCGATGCGCGCGAGCAGGTCGCGCTGGTCGTCGGCGTCGCTCGGCAGGTCGTGGAACGTCACCGAGGAACGCTCAACGGGATCTTCGAGCAGGTCGGCCATCTTCGCGAGCAGGAGACCCGCCGCACGGTTGACCGCCCCGCCCCGCCCGGGGAACGGCTTGTCGGTGAAGCGTCCCCCAGCGTCCGCGAGCATGACGCCCTCCGCCCGGCACTCCACGGCCAGCCCGGTCAGCCGCGCCAGGTCGGCGGCGAGGTCGGGCTGCCGCAGGAAGCCGGCGACCTCGGGGTCGACCTGGGCGAAGTAGACGACCGGGTGCTCGACGAGGAGCCGGCGGGCACGGCGTGCCGCGTCTTCGGGACGCACGCGGCCGCCGGAACTCTCAAGCAGGCCCGCCGCGCTGGTCAGGTGCTGCACCGGGCGCGCGGGCTTGAACACGACCGCGCAGATGTCGTGGTCGATGTCGAAGAGCGCGTCACCCCGCTCGGTGTCGTGCGCCCAGGCGTCCAGCGAGCCGTCGGAGAGCCGCAGGGCGCCGCGCTCGACCAGCCAGTCGAGGCAGTCGACCACCGCGGCCTTGTGCGCGCTGACGGTCGGATCGAACCCGAGCCCCTCGATCGTGTTGGCCGCCGGGGCGAAGGCCCGTACGAGGTCGGCCAGGCTGATCTCCACGCGGGACCGCTGGAACAGCGCCAGCACCAGGCACAGGTAAGCCAGGCGGCGCCGGTCGAACGGCTTACCCTTCTTGGCGAACAGCAGCCTCTGGGTCTCGTCGAACGCGTCGAGCCTGCGCACGACCCGGACCTGCGTGGTGGTCGCGATCACGGTGTACCCGAACAGCTCGCGCAGGTCACGGGTGAGCTGGTCGGCCCAGTGAAGCACCTGCTCAAGGGCGCCGGGGCGCGGACGGGCCGAGGTGATCAGGTCGTTGGTCAGGGCCAGACGCACGGCCTGCTGGTAGGAGCCCAGCTCGCTCGGAAGGACCCCCGCCGCCGCACCCCGCCCCCTCATCGCCGCACCCCGCCGGCGTGCGGGCGCTCGTCACACTCACCGGAGCGCGGAGACTCGTCATACTCACCGGCACGCGGGGACTCGTCATGCTCACCGGCGGGCGAAGGCCGGTCGTTCTCACCTGAGTGCTGGTGCTGGTCGTACTCGGCGGCGGGCGCGGGCTTGCCGTTCTCGCCGGCCTTCGGTGTCGGGGCGGTGCTGGTGGCGCCGCGCGCACGCTCGCGGAGGGCTCCGGTGGCGTGTGCGGCCGGTTCGAGGTCGAGCCGGAGGCCCGGCAGGTGGAGGACCCCGTGAACGGTGCGCACCGTGCTTCCACCCGGCTCGGGGACCAGGCGCACCGTCATCGCCTCGTTGCCCCCGGAGGCGGATCGCAGCCGGCCGGCCACGACGGTGCGAGCCTCCAGCGCACGCGTCAGCAGCCGCAGGACCACGCGGGTCTCGGCCTCGTCGAGGACGCGCCCGTGGACTCCCTCCTTCACCAGCCCCTCAGCGGCCTCACGCTCGGCGGCGCGGCCGGACGCCTGCCGCCGGCGCAGCTCACCCCGGATGCCGGCCCGCCCACGGACCGGCTGCGGGACGCCGGGAGTGGGGGCCTTGCCCCGGCGGAACAGGGGCACGGAGATCTCGACCCCTGGCGCGTCCCACCAGGTGGAGCGGACGGAGATGACCTCGGCGTCGTCGTGGGCGCCTCCCAGATGGCGGGCCGTGCGGGAGTTGAACGCGGCCGTCATCAGGGCGTGGGCGGCCCCCTCGTCGGGCACGTTGAAGACCCACTCGGCCAGGTGCCGGAGCTGGGTGGACCGGTTGACGCCGCCCCGCTGGGCCTCGGCGATCTGCCGCAGCAGCGCGATGACGCTCGACACGCCGGTGCGGGTGGCGGCGCGCAACTCGGCGGCGCGCGAGGACTCGGCCCCGTCGGCGGCGAACCACGCGCGCAGCACCGCCCAGCGGCGGCGCCAGTCGTCGAGCCTGTCGCCGTAGTGCATGAAGAGCCGCTCGTCGGCCGCGGCGGCCCGGCCGAGCATGGTCTCGACGCCCGTCCGCTCGACATCGCGGACCGCCTTGTCGAGACGGGGCAGGTAGCGATCGAGCTCGGCCATGAAGTCGGTCATGTGCGTGAGCAGGGTGTTCTTGTAGCGGAGGAAGGCCTCGGGGGACGCGTCGGTCGACCGGGTGATCTCACCGAGGGTGAGGTGGAACCGGGCGGAGCGGCGCGCCATATCCTCCATGACCGCGTCGAGACGGGAGAGCCTTCGCCAGACCTGCTCGCCGTGGCCCGACCGGTTGGCCCCGGCCAGCGCCTTGAGGTCCTCCAGGATGTCGGAGAAGACCAGCCGCGACAGGTTGGCATCCTGCGGCCGTGCGGCGAGGACCTCCTCGACGGCCACGAACGCCTGGTAGCCCAGCTCGCTGAACTGGTAGACCGACTGGCGGTTGCGGTAGCGGACGAGGCTGCCGGCGCGGGAGGCGTCTTCGAGCCGGTGGACGACGCCGTCGCCGGCGAGCGCGTCGAGCCGGGACCGGAGGTTCTCGTCGGCGGAGGGCGCGTCGTCATAGGCGGCGCCGAGCTCGGCGAGCACGCGGGCGACGTCGTCGGGATGGGCCTGGAGCTGGTGGACGGCCCGGAGGCGGTCCATGGCGCGCAGCACCCAGAGGTAGACCTGGTGGTCGTCGCGCCGGGTGAAGTTGAACAGGCGGAAGCGGTCGCTCACGGCGAACGCGTCCAGGTCGAAGGCGCGTGACGCGCCCGTGACAGCTCTCTCCGTCATCCCCAACTCCCCCGGCCGGCCGTGAGGTCGCTCGGAGAAACGACCTCTGGCGGCGATCAGCACCCCACCGGGGCCAGACCCCGGCACACCTCACCTCGCACGCGGCGAGCCCCTGTGCGGGCACAGGGTCGATCACACTCATGGATACACGAAGATCTCACCTCCAGAAGCAGCACGGCCCGTGCCTGTGGACGAACGCGGAGTGCTCCACAGGCCACGCACGATCTTGCTCGTGACCGGCCGTCGTCGCACCTCGCCGCCATTGATAGCGCCCCCGACCGACAATTTCCGGCCGACACCGGGGAGGCGCCCCGCGCACGGCGAAGACGGCGGCACGACGGGCGTCCGCACGGCCGGGGGCACGCCGGGCGGCCACAGACGCAAGGGCCGCGCCACACCGAGCGTGATCAGCAACACACGAACCAAAGCTGAGCGGTATGTCCCGAAATTTCACATCAAACCCTCTAACAATGCCTGTTAGTCAGAAATGTCGCCTTTGGGTCTTGACGAAAGATCTTTAGTTGGCAAAGACTCCTCACCACCTGCGTGCTTCGACCCGGTACGACCCCCTGACCGGGTCCGCATGCCAACAGGAGGAATCTCTTGAGGAGTTCTCTCACCAGTAGAAGAGCCGGTCGCCTCGCGGCCGGCCTCGCACTACCCGTCGTTCTGACCTTCACGGCACTGCCCGTTCTCGCGGCCCCAACGCCCTCCCCCAGCTCCGTCACACCGGACCGGCAGTCCAGCACCGTCCAGGACGGCGTCGCCCTGCTGCGCATCGTCGTCCCCGACGAGGCCGGCGTGGAGCGGCTCAACGCCCTGGGCGTCGACCTGGCCGAGTACAAGAAGCCTCTCGACAACGGCATCGAGGTGCACGCCGTACTCAGCCCGCAGGAGGCCGACGACCTCCGCGCCAAGGGGTTCGACGTACGCGGCTCCATCTCAGACCAGGCGGACGCCGTCGCGAACCAGTCCGAGCGGCAGTCCGCCATGAAGTCCGCGGACGCGGCGGAGGCGACCACCGACAAGCTGACCGCGCTCCGCGCCGAGTGGTTCACCAGCACCGACAACCAGCGCTTCATCTCCGTCGAGGTGAAGTCGAGCGCCACCGACGCGGAGACGGTGCTCACCGCTACCTGGGACAGCGGCCCCAAGACCGCCCCCGACTCCGGCGGCACCGCGACGATGTCGCGGTTCACCGACGCCGGGCAGTACATGTACCACCGGTTCAACTCGCCCCTGCCCGTCACGCAGGCGCCCACGAAGGTCACCGTCACCAGCAACCGCGGCGGCACCGTCACGGTGCCGGTGACCAAGTGGCTGGGTGACAAGCGCAAGGCCCCGAACAAGCACTACGTCCAGGACTTCGTCGACCACTACATGGATCCGACCGAGACCACCGGCCGGTTCACCTCCCTGGCGGCGCAGTTCCCGAAGATCTCGCAGATCGTCGACCTGCCGAACAAGACGAACGGCTACCGCCGCGCCGCGCAGGCGCAGTTCGGCACCGTCACGGCCAGCACGCTGTACGTGACCTCCAAGGCCTTCGGCTCCGAGGGCGGCAACGACATCAGCGTGGCGCTGGTGAAGCCGGACGCCGCCTCCAGCGCGCTCAGCGTGTCGGTGAACGGCAAGGACGTGGTGGTCAACCTCGCCACGGACGGGTCCAACGCGATCAGCAGCACCGCCGCCCAGGTGGTGGCCGCGCTGAACGGCGACGCGGCGGCCTCGGCCCTGCTCGGCGCCAGCACGTACCGGGGCAACGCGGGCGCCGGCCTGGTCGCCGCCGCCCCGGCGACCAAGCTGACCGACAACCTCAAGGCCCCGGCGACCATCAAGCGCGAGCCGTTCCAGATGAAGGCGCTGCGCATAGGCAAGAAACGGGACGGCTCCAAGGTGGGCGTGTTCCTCTACTGCCAGGAACACGCACGCGAGTGGGTCACCCCGCTGGTCTGCGTGGAGACCGCCGAGCGCCTGCTGCGCAACTACTCGCGCGACGAGCGCACGAAGAAGCTGGTCGACAACCTCGACATCTTCGTCGTCCCGTCGGTCAACCCCGACGGCGCGCACTACTCGATGTACGACTACAACATGCAGCGCAAGAACATGACGAACCACTGCTCCGCCACCGCGTCCGACCCCGCGTCGCGGAACTCCTGGGGCGTGGACCTGAACCGGAACTTCTCGGTCGGTTCGCTCTTCGACGGCTACAACGGAGCCTCGGCGAGCTGCACCAGCGCCACGTACGCCGGGCCCGCCGAGCTGTCGGAGCCTGAGGCGCGCAACGAGGTCTGGCTGACCAACCAGTTCCCGAACATCAAGTTCGCGATGAACACCCACTCCTACGGCGGCTACTTCATGTGGCCTCCGGGCGCGTACAAGACCGAGGGCCGCGAGCTGCTGCCGCGCGCGGACTTCGGCACGGAGAACTTCTTCTGGGACGCCTCCAGCCACATCCTGTCCTCGGTGCAGGCCTGGCGCGGCACGGCGATCTGGCCCGGCCGCACGGGCCCGGTCCCGGACGTGCTGTACTCGGCGGCGGGCAACAGCGCCGACGAGCACTGGTTCAACCGCGGCATCATCGGCTGGGACTTCGAGGTGGGCGCGGATCGCTACAACCCGACCACCAAGCAGTTCGAGGCGGTCGGCTTCCAGCCCACCTTCACGGAGGGCCACGAGGAGGCGATGGAGTTCGCCGGCGGCCAGATCGCCATCCTGGAGGTCGCCCGGGCGTTCGCGGACGACAAGCAGAACCCCGACTCGAAGATCGATGTGACCGGACGCACCGACACCTCGACGACGTTCACCTTCAAGATCGACGAACCGGCGAACGTGTACTACACGCTGGACGGCAGCCGTCCGACGCTGAGCTCGCCGAAGCTCACGTCCTCCGGGATGCGCGAGGGAACCCAGCAGATCACGATCGGCAAGACCACCGAGGTTCACTGGTTCTCGGTGGACATCGCCGGCAACGTCGAGAAGAACTACCGCCCCGACGGCAACGGCGGCAACTACAGGAAGGAAAAGGTCGAGGTCCGCAAGGTCCGCTAGCCGCGGGCCGTGACCACGGCGAACGGCCGCGCGCACAAGTCGCGGCCCTGTAGAGGCACCAGAGCATGACCA